>JABSQK010000688.1 GCA_013215875.1 Lentisphaeria bacterium | reverse complement strand
GAAGAGTAGATACCAGATAAGCGCCAGCGTGATTTGGATTTATAAATGCCCCATTTGAATAGGCTGCGTTCACATCAAAAATCCACCAAATTTTTCCTTCTGTATCGTAGATGAATGTATTCACAAAAATAGCCAGAGAATTAATTATTGCTAAAGAGATTATTGCCCAGCTTAAGATAATTTTCTGCTTACGGCCAAGAATCGAAACGAGGTATAGTAATGAAACAAAGGCTGTTAATAAGAGGAAGTAGCGCAATGTTCCCCAATAGTTTAGTGTAAAAAAACTATCCTGTGAGTTGAGATTAAACAGCCCGAGTTGCGCACCTGTATTGAGTGTATCATGGAGCCTTATATTTATAGTAGACATAGAGTCTGATTGGATAGCTGAAGGCAGAAAATTGAAAGACAATAAGAATAAACTTAAGACAATGAAATAAAGTATTGATACAGTGAGAATGCGATAATCTGGTAATCGTTTTTTCAAATAACCACGGGACATTTCAATGAGAGCTGTAACTGTGAGCAAGGCAGAAACAGCATAGACTGAATTAATAATCAGTCCACCGGCAAAGAATTGTATGCCACACAAAGAGATGATTATGATTAGTAAATTCATAGTTTCTTAAATAACAATTGATGCTTCATAGTTGGGTCAATTTAAAATAATGTTTGTTTGAAATGCCGTTTGAGAACTAATAGTGGATCCTTTGAGCTCATTAAGATCTAGTATTCTTTTTTATAGTCTTCGTAACCATATGCATAGCCGTAGCCGTAATTTGCATATTGCTCTTTAGCAAACTTTACATCTGCTGATTTAAAATCATTTATAACAAATCCCAAAATTTTATTTTCCGGCAATCTTTTTATGAGCATTTCCAATTGCTCTGGACTCGTTTTCCCACTGCGCACCACAAGGACAGTGCCATCAGTTATTTCAGCTAAATGGACTGAATCAACTACTCGTGTTGCAGGTGCAGAATCGATAATAACATAGTCGTAATTTTGTTTTAATTTTACAATGAGTTCATCCATTTTTTTGCCATCAATCAGCTCAGTAACAAATTCCTCTGAATGTCCCGCAGGCAGGTAATCAAGGTTTTCAGCGACGGATTTAACAATGTATGAATCGAGCTCTTTTTCTTCTTTGAGATAATCAAGCAGCCCTTCTTTAGGTGCATCCGGAAATGATTCACGCAAAGTTGCTCGCCTGAAGTCGGCATCGACCAGAAGGATTTTTTTATCAGTCCATGAGCAGCACAGAGCCATGTTTAGTGAATTGACAGTTTTTCCATCGCCTGGTCCAAATGACGTGAACATTATAATTTTGCCATCAGCTACCCCTTGCTCAGCATTTAAGCGCATGCTTCTGTACGCTTCTGTCAAAGTGGACCCTTTTGACAGGCTATTGAGAAAGAGTGGATCCTTTTTCATTTTAGAAGCAGGAAAACGTGGAATTACCGCTAGGCATGCAATTTTATATTTTTGTATAATTTTGGAGAAATTGTATTTCCGTGCCTTTGTAAAATAGAGTGCAAGGATAATTACAGAACACAGTGCAAATGAAAGAAGCATTCCTGCCGCGGAAATTTTCAATGTTGCGGGCCAGACCTGCTTTTCATATAAAAAAGGTTCACGAACTACCCGGGCAAAGTATTTATCTGACTTGAGACTGGAAATACCTATAATCTTACTGTGCACGGTATTTTTCAATGAAACCAAATTACTCAAATTTTCCTGCATATTTTCATATTGAGAGATCAAGGGTGCATTATCGCCGAAACTATCTTCAATTGTATCTGCACGTTTCAAATAGTTATTGCGCTTGGCTTTGAGTATCTTCACCCGGGCTTCCAGTGAATTTTGAATGTTCTGCACATAGGCATCTTCCTCCACAGTAATAATTTCCAACTCGTCCTTTATTTCCCTCATTTTCGGATGATCAGGCTTATATTTTTTTAATTTGATTTGATACTTAGCCTTAATCCTAAGCTGCTTTACTTTTATTTTTTTCCAGTCACCTATATCCCTGACCAGAGCGGGCTGTAGTTTAAAATAGCCTGTTTGATTTGAGGATGTGATTGTATCGGCAATCTGACTAAATATAAAATCCCTTCTTTCCGGATATTTTTTTAAGTTTTTTAATTGTTCATGAAGCAGGTCATATTCAAATTGTTTATGGTTGGCTTTTTCGAATAGTTCGCCAATATATTTTTTATCGAACTCTGATTTTGTTGCAAGAAATATGAAATTATTGTCTGTTTTAAATTTTATATTGGCATCTTGAGCTGCTTGAATTTCTTCCTTGAGGCGCTTGTTTTCTGCGTTTAAAACAGCGAGTGTTTCATTTACTTTTTTCTCATTTTCTTTAAGCCTGGTATTTTCGTAGTCTGTAAAAACCTGTTTTAGGTATTCTAGAGCTGCATCTTCATTAAAAGAATCCACTCGAATATCCAGTAATGATGTTTCAGCACCTTTAACAGGAATGACTTCAATGCCAATCGGCGAAATCTTGTAATTTTCCAATTCGGGATATTTTTTGAAAATTTTATCTTCAACAGGTTTATTTAACGCATCCCCTTCCAGTAAAACGATGTGACGACTTAATGGATTAAATTTGCGGGATCTAAATTCCTCATCGATTGTATCCGAAATTTGTACCGCCTTATTTTCAAAAATTTCCACACGGCTTTCTGCACGATACTTTGGCGGCAATGCCTGACATATAAAGAACGTTGCAATGGCACCTAGAGCAGTGACAGGAGCGATAATCCACAAATACCTTAAGACCACATTTATGTAATGCAGCAAATCGATCTCTTCTTCTATTTCTGTTTTTATATCGGACATTTTTTAGTACCACGAATCATCAATAATAATTAAATCGCCACTTAGTAATTTTATATCGTTTGAAATTTTTCCTGCTTCGAGTAATTCTTTAATATTCACAGAGATTGCAATATTCTTGCCTTTTACCCGTCGTATGATTCGTACTTTACTTTTATTGGCAAACTTGTTGAAATTTCCGGCTTTAAGAATCGCCCTTACGAGTGTTCCCTGTTCTCCGGGCTCAAATAATACCACGCCTGGCTTATTTACTTTACCGGCAACCATTACCTGGGTGGCCTCCGGTGCTACTGCGCCTTCTGCTAAAGACGGGATAACGATCATATCATCTTTAGATAATATAATATTTGCCTTGCTTGAAAGGTCTTTGTACCCAGCTTCAAGATTTAATTTAAGCTTGGTGTACTTTTCTGTTTTCGGGTCTTTCTTTAAGACATAGGCCAGTTTGGGGTTGGCCCATTTTGACAGGCCTTTGGCATCTGCAATTGCCTGTAAGGCGGGTATTTCCCCTTTTGGCGGAATTTCTATTTTC
>JABSQK010000687.1 GCA_013215875.1 Lentisphaeria bacterium | reverse complement strand
TTCCGGAAATCTTCAGTTCCTTAAATCTTGATTTCGGAGCCCGCCTAAAAACCATGTCTGTTAATGCATCGGGCTCAGGATTGGATTTTGAGAAGATTAAGAAGAATCTCAAAAGCAAGATGAATGTCGAGTTTGAAAAGGCCGAAATAAGCGAGTTTAAAACAAAAGCATTTCACAAGGTAAATATTGCAGATTTCAGATCACCCAATAAATTAATCAAGGGAAAGGCACTTTTTCAATTCCTCAAAAATGTTAAAGGTAGCAAGAATTGGACATTGAGTGACTTAATCAATTGTTCGGCCCGATTGGCATTTAGCAGTATGGGAATAAAAGAATCAGACTTCAAAGATATGTCGGGTAGTTTCAATGCAAGTATCGGTGATGGCCAGGTCCTGGTACCAAAATTTCGTTTCGGTGGCGATCAGGTTCTTGTTGAGAACAAAATTACATATGATCTCTCTGATGGTACAGCCGATTTTCTTATACGTCCTTATATTAATGAAACCATCGCGGCCAGGGCTCAGAAAAAATCGATAAAAGTAAAGAAAGTATATATGAAATACGGTAAGATAGGAAAAGATGGCTTATATTCAGCACCGGTCATTCATTATAAGGGAAACCCAAGCAACAAAAAATCCTATTACCCATTTATTTTAAGTGTATTCAAAGGATATTACCCCGACAAAGACACCCAGGATGCCATCGCCTTAATCGAATCCGGCGGTGCAGACTTAGGCGGACTTTTTAGCAAGGATAAAAAAGTTAAGAAGAAAGCCTTTGCGGGTTTACTCAATAGAGGCTTGGATGCCCTGAAAGGTAATAACGACAAAGAAGAAGACAAAGAAGAAGACAAAGATAAAGACAAAGATAAGAAAAAGAAGAAAAAAAAGAAGAAGAAGAAAAAGAAAACAGATGTAAAAGATATCTTAAGAAACTTATTTTAATTCCCGCTATTATTACACGAAAGAACTGAATGGCCAAGAAAAAATTATCCGTTGAAAAAAAATATATGCTCTATGAAATTGCTGTGCAATCGCCCGACGATTTAATTGATAAGTTCGAGTGCATGTACAAAAATGAAAACAAGCGCCCTGCTCGATTACTGCGAGAAGATTTTTGTGGAACCTTTCAACTCTCATGCGAATGGGCCAAACGCCATCCTGACAACAAAGTTATCGCACTCGACCTCGATCCCGAGCCTGTAGAGTTTGGCAAAAAGCACAACCTCAGCAAGCTCACTGAAGCAGAACAAGAAAATATCGAATTACGTCTGGATGATGTAAGAATACCAAGTACCCCACATGCCGATATTAGCATTGCATGCAATTTCTCATTTTTCATTTTTAAAGATCGCGAAAAGTTAACCGAGTATTTCAAAGCTGTGTATGAGTCTCTGGCAGAGGATGGTATTCTGATTCTCGAAACAATTGGCGGCCCCAATTTTATCAATGCACCATTCACTGAAGAACGGAAATGTTCATTGAAAAATGGCCTAATAAAAAAGAAGTTTACTTACTACTGGGAACACAGATACTTTAACCCGATCACTCACGATGGCACATATGCCATCCACTTTAAGTATAAGGATAAAAAGTACGAGGATGTCTTTGTCTATGACTGGCGCATCTGGAGCATACCTGAAATAAAGGAATGCATGCTGGATGCCGGCTTTAAGGATTGTCTTATCTATTGGGATGAGACCGATGAAGACGGTGATTTCACAGGCACATTCAGTGTGGTCGACGAAGCAATAAATGACGATACCTGGATCAGCTACGCAGTGGGTATAAAGAAATAAGCCATTTGTACTTACTTGTCTCGAAGCAAGGCTTGTATTTGAACAAAGAATAGACATCTTTTGAAATGGGCATTAAGGTATTTTTCAGCAATCAGCTAGAGCAACTGGCAGACGAACTTTCGACTCGTTTAATATCTGAGGCGAAAGAGCAAGACCCATTTAAATCCCAGCATATCATCGTACCCAACCCCAATGTAAAAAAGTGGTTACAGTTGGAAATCGCTACTCGAAACGGTATTTGCAGCAATGTAAAGGTCGATTATTTGCAAGCGGGCATTTGGGCACTTTGCCGGGACTTCATCCCTGAGAAAGAGCGAAACAGCATTCACTTGCTGAGTACAGACCAAATTCAACTCTTTATTCTTCATATACTAAATCAAGCCTTTGAAACTGCCGGGAGTATCGCTCCGGAGTTGGAATTATTCGCCTACAATCTATTCGATGCTGATGGCACTAAAAAGGCCAACTTCTCACAGAAGCTTTGGCAGTTAAGTAATCGCCTGGCTCTTTATTTTCGTGAATACGAAAATCACCGTCCTGAGATGTGCCAGGCCTGGCTCACCGATAGATTACGGCACCCAAAGTCGGCCGAAGATCCGGATATAAAAGCGATGGAACTTGCACAAAAACATCTCTATCGTTTAATATTTTCCTACAATGGAATTATCGAACGTATTGAGAAAAAAACAGGCAAGGCTTATAAAACGATTTCGCAATTCTGTGACTATGCTCTGAAAAATGGAAAACTGCCAGACACACCGGTGATTCATATCTTCTCCTTGACTCAGGTCTCAACATTTATGAACAATACCCTGCTGCAACTTTCCAGGCACATGGATATCCACATGTATCAAATGAATGTCTGTAGTGAATTCTGGGAAGATCTCGATACGGAAGCTGAGGAACGCTGGAAGCGGATTAAAAACCGTGAAGCCTCAATGAACACAGAAGGCGAAGAAGAACTCGAGCCCGATGATGAGGAAAATGATCTGCTCAAGTATTGGGGAAAAACCGGCCGCGAACAGTTGAAGCTCTTAAGCACCCTAGAGGATCGTATGAGTTCAGGTGGCGAATTTGAATCATACTGGATTCACCATTTTGAAGAGCATGCAGAAACAAACCTGCAGCGCGTACAGCAGCAGGTACTGCAGCGCCAGCAATCACCCGACACACTATTTCCTCAAGATCAGTCTTTGCAGATATTTCGCTCGCCGGATATCGTCCGTGAATTGGAAACAGTATACAATACCATCATTCATAATCTCAAGGAAGATCCACAACTCAATCAATCGGATATTGCCATATTTGTCTGTGATATTAAGCTCTACAAGCCAGCGATTCATTCGGTATTCGATAAACATCCTCAACTGATCTCGTACAACCTTAGCGATAGTAGCGCCGAAGTAGACAGCGTCTACGGGCAGGCAGTAAAAGCCTTCCTGGAGCTCATATACTCAGACTTTACCCGCCGTGACTTATTTGAGCTTTTTTACAATCCATGTTTTATTGCTGCTGCAGACATCGACCGTGCGACAGTCGATACATGGCTCAACTGGACTGAAGAACTGGGTATTTTTCACAGTTTCAATCAGGATGAAAAAGACCAGAGCGGTGCTGATCCCAATTCTCTGTACACTTGGGAACAAGGACTAAAGCGTCTCCGTCTGGGACGCATCATGTCGCGTGAATACTCAGATGACGAGTTTGTACATTATAAAGAATTGGTGCCATATGAAGACCTTGAAAGCAGCGATGCGACACAAATAGAAAAGTTTTCCTATTATATCGAAGCGATTTATCACGACATAAAGCGCATCAAACAACTCGAGCATAATTACCAAAACTGGATCTCTGAACTGGAAAATATCTTTACTAAATATTTAGATATTCCCGATGACCGTCCCGGTGAGATGACAGTGAGGGATAAGTTGCACCAGGACTTCAAGCGCTTATCCATTCTGGATCATATTGAAGATGGCAGCTTTTATTTATCTCATGACATAATTAAAGAATACATTGTATCCCGCCTTTCAGAACTCAGCAGTCGGCATGGCAGCTTCCTTGCCGGCGGGGTAAATATTTGTGCCCTTCGACCTTATCGTGCCATTCCGTTTAAGGTTGTTTATATCCTGGGCCTGGGCGAACGCATATTTCCTGGGCATCAGGACTATTCAAGCCTCGACCTGCGCAAACCCGGACGCTTCCTCGGTGATATTTCGAAACCGGATGATGGGCGCTATGCATTTCTCGAAACACTTATTTCATGTCGCGACAAGCTCTATCTTTCATACCTCGCAAAGAATATGAAAAAAGATCAGGACCTGCATCCCAGTTCAGTTATCATCCAATTGCAAAATTACCTCGCAAAATATATCACTGGAGAAAAATATCGCCTTGTAGATATTCCAGTAAAACGAAGCGACTGGGACTATTTTCGCGAACAGGAAAACTGGCATAACCTGCTAGTAAATTTCGATACACGTGACCATCTTTCTGCTTTGGATGAATTACTTCATACACCATCACGCGAAATAAATGAAACACTCTTTGCGCGACTGAAAGCAAATGAGATGACGTACAGGCAACTCATTAAAAAACATAGCACTGATTTCAACATGGCAGTCGCAGGTGAACACGCCGACCTCAGCCGAAAACTCTACCTCGACGATCTCTACATTTTCCTAAGCAACCCGGTGGAAGCACTCATCCGTAAGGTGCTTAAGATTCATGAATGGGAATTAAATCAGGACGATCTCAGTCTGGTGGAAGATGAGCCTTTTTATTCCAGTAAGCAGATTGAGCGTGAATTTAGCAATGAGATTCTAAATCATTGGGTTGAGCAAAGCTCTAAAAAGCGCATGGCAGTTGATACAGACACCCTTGTTAAGGATTATCATAGTTCGCTCTACGAAGACTGGCAGCGCAAATCACGCATGCCTGATTCATCCTATAGTGTGCGCGATAGTGATAATCTAATAGAGCGAATATTAGAACGTGTCCATGGCCAGGGAAAAGTTAAAAATAGTTTAGCCTATGAATTAAAGAAATTAAACAAGGGTAAATACTATCATAACGTTGTCATCGGCGATAGTAAATCGAATAAGGCGATCGATTTAAAACTCAATTCGCCGGTGCTCGATTATGGTGCTTTCAATGTTACCCTGCATGCATCATTGAATAACCTTTGGGTAAATCCATCTTCCGGCTCACTTGAAGCGCTCATCATCGACGACTACGTTCAAGCCGGACACAAGGTTCTTCCCCAGGGACTCTTAAGAGTTTACATTTTCTATCTTATACTTCTACAAACAGACAATGCCGAGGAATTACTACCCAGTGGCGATTTGACTGTTTACTTTTCATCGCGCTATGCCATAAATAAATACCGCTATTCGATCAAGAAAGAAAAAGCATACCTCATTCTTTATGAAATGATCCGTGATTTTTACAGCGAAGCAATATATGATAATCTGCCCTATTCGGTCATCCGCGATTTAGATACTGAAAGTTTAGGCAAACCATTCCAGCCAAAAAAGAATGCCACAGAAAAAGAAAAGGTTCAATATGCCCGACGTCTCGAAAGCCACCTCGAAGATGAATTAGAAAATCCCTTTTCAAATTATTACCCAAGCGAAGTACTCCGCATGATTCGCGGCAAAGTGCCCACAGATGCATGGGACAAAATACAAAAACGCTTCTCTGCCTTCTTCTATTAAGGGGATATAAAATGTTTTCGGAGTAAGCCTATTCCAGATCGCAGGCCTGGTTTAAGGAAATATTTTTGAGTAAGCTAGCCCAGGTCGTAGGCCTGGGGATATAGGACAACATGAATCCAGCTACGGGACCAGTCAAGACATAGGTTACACATTTAGACCAAGACATGGGTAACACATGGTTACATTCCTATCATACTTTATTTAATGACTTTGTCCAAATAACTGTCTCCAATTTTAGATTAATTTCTGCCAATCTGAGATTAT
>JABSQK010000686.1 GCA_013215875.1 Lentisphaeria bacterium | reverse complement strand
ATAATCTCAGATTGGCAGAAATTAATCTAAAATTGGAGACAGTTATTTGGACAAAGTCATTAAATAAAGTATGATAGGAATGTAACCATGTGTTACCCATGTCTTGGTCTAAATGTGTAACCTATGTCTTGACTGGTCCTAAAAACCTAATTCCTTGAACCTAGCACCTTGTTCCTTTCTATTTAGGACAATCACCGAAATCAGGCACGTCCATAAGTACCCCACCTTGCAGTGCGGATTCGTGAGCAATGAGTCCAGGAACAAGATAGCGTGCTGCATCCCAAACATTGTTCACCGGTTGTTTGCCATTGACACAGGCGGTTACAAAATCATCGACAAGAAACTGATGCGATCCATTATGGGCATTTGGCAGTCCAAGAAATTCCTTTGGCAGTCGTGCGACATCGTGTACACTGGAGACATCCCTGTGGGTGCCATCGCTGGAGGTAATTTTCGCCATCAGCTCATTTTCAGGAGCAATTTCTTTACAGGCAAGTTGTTCTTTCAAGTCTTCACATTTTGAGCGATCTGTTACCGCCCATACTTGAGAACCAACTTGCTCTTCATAGCTTCCTTCTGTTCCATACAAGCTCATACCAACAGTGCCAGGATGGCCGATGCGACGAAATTCTGAAATGCGCGCCATACTGCCATCAGACATTTTGCACAACATGGTTTCATTACTGAATGGATTTTTCCAGATGTTGTCTTCTCGGGCATAGAGATTGTCTTCGTGGCGGTCGACAAAGCCCATTCCGCAAACATGAGTAGCATGGGCACCAGTGACGGAGACAATCATGCTGGTCGAATGGGTCGGGTAAAACATGGGCGGAATGCCATAATACTTTTCCCAGTCTTTGCCGTGGCGGTTTTTGGCGATGTCGTAGCAGCCGTGTTTATAATCATGGTAATACTCGCCTTCACCATAAACAACATGCCCGAAGTCGCCCTGTTCAAAGCGCTTGCGGCAATAGATCGTACAGGGATAGTAGTAACTGGTTTCGCCGATCATATAAACATTCCCGGTCTCTTCAACGGCTTTTACCAATGCAGAAATTTCCTCGATACTAATTGCTGAAGGCACTGCCGAATACACATGCTTGCCGGCTTTTAATGCCTGAACAGCTTGTGGTCCGTGCAGATGGTGCTGGGTAATAATCGCAATGGCATCGACATCGGTTTCACATAATTCATCAAGCGATGCACAGGTTTCTGTATTGCCAAACCTCTCACATTTTTCTGCAAGCCGCTCAGCATCCAAATCACATAAAATGACGGACTCAACATCCGGATGTGCATTAAAGAGTGGTATGAAACAGTCGGCAAATGAACCGACCCCGCAAATTCCTAATTTAATTGTCATGCTAAATTCCTAATTATTTTGTTTTAATCGATAAGCAATTCCATAAAATAGCCTGTCCTCACCACTACGGTTTGGATCACTACGGTGCCATGTATAATTGCTGAAGAACAAACCATCGCCTGTATTCATTGGGTAAATGATCTCATCTGAAAAATCGACATCTGCTAGGGGAATCCGATTGCGCTTAAATGAGTGATAGTTGCCATCCGACATGTGGCCCATGGTCGGGTCATCATTGTAGGTTTCATGCTCATGCAATTTCCATCCTCGCTGTGTGCCAGGCTTAACCGCTAGGGCAATATTATCTGGCCCGACTTCTTGAAATGGAATCCAGCAATTGGCACCCTGATTGGGCTCTATATTCCAGTAATAAGAATCCTGGTGATAATAGGAACACATGCCTTGTTCGTTATCAACAAAACCGTGCTTTAAACCAATTTGATCTGTAAAGAATTCCACCTCTCCACCTAATATATCAGTCATGGCTTCAACAATATTTGGGTGCTTTGCAATGACATTGAATACCTCTTCATGTTTTGATGGGCCTTGAATACCGGCGGGCAATGTTTCGCCTTTACTATTCGTTCCACTGGCAGGATCCATAATTTGCCAGGATTGGTCTTTCCACTCCGGTTGATTCTCTACCATGTCTAAAACCCGTGCCCGTGCAGGCTCCATCAGATCCAGGGGAATCAGGCTTTGTGCCAAACAATAACCATCGTCCTTGTATCTTTCTATTTCGTTTGTTTCTACAAAACTCATTTTTATTCTCCATTACCAGTTGACGATAAGGTGCAGTATTTTTTTAGATTTACCAGATTAATTATTCGTATTGTTGGGAAAAGTAGGTCGGGTTCTCCGAACGCGTCCATTAAGGCAATAAAATTCACAACGAGATGACCGCGCTCGGAGAGCCCGGCCTACTGATTAGCTGTTTTCACTGGGCCTCGAAGCCTCTGAAAGTGGAGAGTGTATTGCCGAGCTGGAGCTCAGCGTTCCCAGGAGTTTTTCACTATGGATATTTTTGAATAGTAGGTCGGGTTCTCCGAACGCGACCATTAACGCAATATTGATCAGCAAATCTATAATGACCGCGCTCGGAGAGCCCGGCCTACTGAATAGCTGTTTTACTGGGCCTCGAAGCCTCCGGCTCGATTATCGATTCGTT
>JABSQK010000685.1 GCA_013215875.1 Lentisphaeria bacterium | reverse complement strand
GATGGACCATGCAAAAGATAAAGATTTGCCCAACTGGATGGCCATGAAAACGCCCAATACCATAATGCATATGAAATGGCTTGGGCAAATCACCCAGCAAAAATATTTAATACCGGCAAAAGGCAATACTGCGGTGATTATTAACAAGCCTGGTAAAGAAAGTTTTCTGCGCAGCAAGGCCCCGGGAATTGCTGGCTCGATAATATATAAAGGCAAATGGGTGACGTCTGTATATCCTAAATTTGCCATGCGATACAAGCTTGCAAAAGATGCAAAATCCGCATTCAATCTTCTGCTCATGGTATATAAATCGTATATCCATATTAACCTGCATCCATTGGATAATAAATACGCGGCATTCATTAAACAATACAAGAGTGAAGATGGCTGGGTCAACTGCTTTATCGATATGGATGCATTGCTAAAGGATGAACAAACCCGCATAAACATAAAGAAGAATAAAAAAGGCTTTATCATAAAGCAAATATTTTTCAATCGTGCTAAAACGGTAAAGAATGAAGCGATCGACATACAAACAATGAGCATGTATCGCGATCTCAGAACGACTGATAAGCTCAAACTGGATGGTTTCGATGCCAGTGGAATAGCCTGCTATGATTGGGAAATTATCCGAGACAAAAAAGCGGTCTCAAGCGGCTCGAGCACGAGTCTAAAAGTTGATTTTTCTAAAATTCCCTTTGCGAATAAAAAGGGCCACTGGTTAAATATATACTTACGGGATAATAGCAACACACGTTCTGTCCCATTGCGCATCGCATTATAAAATAATAAGGATTCATAACATGAGTAAAAAAATAGCACTCGTTGGAGCTGCTCACGTACACACCCCGGGTTTTGTTAAAGCAATGATAGCTAAGTCGGATGAAGTCACAGTGAAATATGTCTACGACCATGATGCTGCCCGGGCTGAAAAATATGCCGGAGAACTGTCCTCTGAAACTGCTGAGCTCGATACCATACTCAACGATGATGAAATCGAATCTGTCGTTATTTGCTCCGAAACCATTCACCACGAAGCCCTCGTAAGTAAATGTGTCGATGCCGGAAAGAATATGTTTATTGAGAAACCCATTGGCATGGGTGCTGAAGATTCAAAAGCGATGGCAGAAAAAATCGGTAGTTCCGGGCTGCTATTTCAAACAGGCTATTTTATGCGCTCAAATCCCATACATATTTTCTTGAAGAACGAGATTGCCGCGGGAAACTTTGGCACGATTACCCGCATACGGGTGAGCAACTGTCATGGCGCTGCATTGGGTGGCTGGTTTGATACTGACTATCGCTGGATGGCAGATCCGGCAATTTCCGGGTGTGGCGCATTTGGCGACCTCGGTACTCATGTGCTCGATATCATGCTTTGGTTGCGCCCCACAAAACCCGTGTCTGCTACTGGAAGTATTCAGTTGGGAACCAGGACTTATGAAGGCTGCGACGAATTTGGCGAAGGCATCATTAAGTTTGAGGATGAGTCCATCGGTATTATTGCCGGTGCCTGGGTCAATGTGGATAATCCCGTTACACTGGAAATTGCCGGTACGGAGGGGCATGCCACTGTCTTTAAAGGAAAGCTCTATTATAAGAGCGAAAAACGAGATGGGGCAGATGGTGAAGAATGGACCGATTTGCCGGATGCTATCCCAAGGGCATTCGATATTTTTCTCGAGCATGTTACAGGCGATACGACACACCCGCTTGTGCCTATAAATGAAGCTGCAAATGTCTGCATCACCATGGATGCCATCTATAAAGGCGCGAGCAATAATATCTGGCAGGATATCCATATTTAAACAAAAAAAAGACACCGAATATCGGTGTCTTAAATATCTAAAGATCTAGTGAGATTTAGCCTTCTTGTACTTCAGCTGAAGACCATGCATCTTTACTTACAAACTTGGTAAGATTACGTCCATCCGCAGTCTTTGCCTTAAACGCAAAACGTTTTTTTGTTCCCTCGCCATAAGTAACTTTTGCAGTTACATCTGTGGTGATCTTTTTGCGCTCTTTTACATCATAGAATTCTGATTGCATCGCATTTCTCCGTTTTTTGTTGTTACAGTTTTTAAAACTTGCTACCGACCTTTATATTATAGCCTCAAACCAGGGGGTATTTAAAGGTTTTTAAAAAAAATAATTTAAAAAATTTATCCTCAATAAAGTTGAAATTTACAAATTTCCTTGTCGCATTATACTCAATGAATCACAGAAACTGCTTGGAGTGAAGCAATTATGACAGTTATTAAATTTACCGATAGCCTCGATTATAGCGCTCAGAGAGCGCTCGTGAAGCGGATTCTCGAAACGGATATGAAATGGGAATTTGAGGCTAAAAGGCTCAAAATAAGGGTATTTTCGGAGGCAAAAACAGGACTCGATATTTGGTTGTCACAGGCACTGCCAGTTCCTGGAAATATGCCGGATAAAGACTATTTATTGAGCCTACCTGAGCTCCAGCCAAATCACTTTATTTTGCTTATGGAGTCCGGGGCCGCCGCTCTTGCCCAAATAAAAAATAATGAAATTATTCGCCATAAAGTCATAAAAGCCTACATGAATCGCAAAAAACAGGGCAAATCTCAACTCAATTATCTAAAAACGAAGGGAAAATCCCGCGCCGGATCGCGTTTGCGCATACGTAAATCAATCGAATTCTTCGAAGAAATCAACCAAAAAATCATCGATTGGGGTGGTCCGGAGGATGCAGAGCGCATCTGTTACAAGGCATCTATTCAGCTCTGGCCCTACCTGTTTAAGAGCGATATAGCCGCTTCATTTGAGAAAGATGACCCTAGGTTGATTAAGATACCTTTGAACACAAAAAGCCCATCCTATAATGAGCTCATTCGGGTCCATAAATACATCCAATATTGCCACATCGATGTCTATGATGAAGACCTGTATAAACGTATAAAATAGCAGAATTCTTTGGCATAATATTCTGCTGGGATCGCGCCCGGCTCGGGGTTTTATGCAAAACGTTAATATTCAACAAGCCGCGACTTTAGCAGCATAATTTCAATTACGCTCAAACTAATTAGAAATGAAATTTCTCATACCCTGGGAACGCTGAGCCCCAAGTGCTTGGTAAGACGAAGGCTTACGAGCATGTAAGTATCTTTAAGCTCCAGCTCGGCAATACTCCCCACTTAACTGAGCGTATTTCCGGGTTAAGCGGAGCAGAATAATTTAGATCGTCCTTATCAGGGCAATGGCCTTTTGATTTTACTATTGAATGCTGTACTTCGAGATTTTCACCTTCAAATTGGGTGGTTTCGTCTCAAGCAAAGCTTGCCTTTACTCGCAAGCTCGCTGCTCAAGCCACGGCGCGCCGTGGTGCGGAATCCTCGTAAGTATGTAGTTGAATATCAGGCCCTCTCTTACTATGCATGTTTTCTTGCCGAGCCGGAGCTCAGCGTTCCCAGGAGTTTTTCACACAGCACCGAGCCAGCGAATGTACATCGCAGCTCTTGAAGACAGACTTTATTCGCCTTCGTAACTTGAAGATTTCGCTTTCTCCAGCCATACTAAACAGGGTGAAAGTTAGACTACTGAAAGACGTATCAAATACCCAGAGTCAATACAAATCAAAGGATAGCCGATGAACTTGGAAAGAAATAGAATCATAACGTACATAATTATAAGCCTCACTTTCTTCATACATTCAGCCAGCGCTGAGGATCTAAAGGCGAGCGATATCTTGAAGGACTACCGTGCCCTTTTGAAAAAATTACCCTGGGAAGTAAAGAGCAAAGATTACAAAGCAGCGAAAGGACTGATAAAAGGCGCCAAGGGGCTGCAAAAGGAAGCATCAAAGGAAAATAAGGCAACACTGCGCTATGTTCGTGCCTCCACCAATCTTGCACTGTCCTGCGCAAACTTGCGAAAAGGCGGAAAGCTAGCATCCAGAGCTGCTGAGCTTTATCTTGCAGCGTCCCTCAAAGATCTTACTATTCTCGCCTCGACCTACGTCCGTGACAAAAAAGCATATGGACCTACCTGGAAGGACACACTAAAGGACGTTGCCATAATTACCGCAGTCTATAACAAAGAACTTGTTCAGGCAGGTGGAAAAATTAAAGCGCTTTACCAAGCCATACAAAAGTTGTTGAAAGATCCCGAGTCTGCAGAAGCAGAGAAAGAAATCGAAAAAAAGTAGGAAGATCACATGTCTGAGGAAATAAACGTATCTGATGCCCAAATAATGACATTGAAATTAATTTTGATTTCATTAATAGCAGGACCGACACTATTTTTATGTGTTATACTCTTTTTGATGACTCAATCTCATGGAAATCCTGTGGCGAAATATACTAATCCAGACTATTCATTTGTTCATGTCATGACCTTAACAGCAATGACGTTAACAGTTTTCTCTAATGCAATTGCGCCGCTATTCCAAAAACTTACAGTGAAGATGAAATTTAGATCCGGTCCATTCCTGGCAATCCAATCTGGATTGCTCACCCGATATGCCATGGCTGAGGGGGCGGCTTTGTTTGGGCTGGTAAATATATTATTGGGTATAAAATCCGGTATTACACCTGCCTATATCTGGGTAAACTTAATACCTTTACTTATACTATATTTAACAGCATTCTTCACATTTCCCACCCGCATGAAAGTCGAAGAACAAATCAAAAAGTATTCAGAAAAATACAATTAATTAATGTATTGAGCCCATCATTGGGCGTTTCGAAGAATGAAGTTCGGAGCATTTAACAGGCAAGGATGCCTTAACTTCCATGAGAATAAATTCAAATGCAGTCCACCCCTATTGTATGAGTCATGCCTATGTATTGAGCCCATCATTGGGCGTTTCGAAGAATGAAGTTCGGAGCGTTTAACAGGCAAGGATGCCTTAACTACATGTTGTCATGCCGCTTATTTTTGACTGGGCGTCGCAGCCTCCGGCTCGATTTTTATGAGCAACTCAACTCCGTAGGAACCTGTCGCCGACAGGTTTATTTTTCCCGATTCGCTATTCAGAACAGTCGAAGACAAAGACAGCATGGAATGCTGAGCCGAAGGCGTTCAACGTCGGGCTTTCCGAGCGCGTCCATATCAGGTTTATTCAAAGTAGCCGCGACACGCCGTGGTGCGGAATTAGTATATTGAAATGGATAAAATGCCTATTTATCGAGGCACTTTTTCAAGCCGGCTATAAAGCGGCGGTTTTCGTCCATGGTGCCATAGCTGATGCGGATGTAGTCAGCCAGTCCATAACCGGACATGGGTCTTACGATAAGCCCAAGAGTCTGCATTTCCTTAAAAACGCCGTCACCGTCACCGACCTTAATTAACATGAAGTTGGCGTCGCTGGGGACAAATTCCAAGCTCATTCCCGTGCATTCCCCTTCGATGTACGCCTTAGCTTCTCTATATAGGCTGATACAGTGACTAACGAAATCTGTGTCATCGAGTGCTGCAGTTGCAGCAACCTGTGCGGCTAGATTCACATTGAAGGGCTGACGCGCCTGATTGAGCACATGAATAATCTCCGGTGCAGCAATGCCATAGCCTATACGTAAACCAGCCAGGCCGTAGGCTTTAGAAAAGGTCCGGGTAACGATAATCGGGCGCTTTTCGCGCACATAGCTTAAGGAATCGGCTTGTGGGCAGAGGGCAATTTCGGCGTAGGCCTCATCCATTACAACAAGTACATGTTCGGGTACCTTGTCCATAAATGCGTCAAATGCCTCCGGGCTAATCGAACGGCCAGTCGGATTGCTCGGCGAACAGAGAAATACAACGCTTGTGTCCTCACGAATGGACTCATATATCGCATCGAGGTCGCTTATAAAGCCTTCTTTAGTCGGCACGATAATCATTTCTGCACCAAACATCACAGAAACCAGGCGGTAAACAACAAAGGCATAGTCGCTGAATACTGCACTGCTGTTCGGATTTAAAAAGCAGTGGCCGACAAGTTCGAGTATTTCGTTTGATCCATTGCCGATGATAAAGGAATCGGCGGGCATATCAAATGTTTTAGAGAGCCTTTCCTTAAGCAGGAATGCACCTCCATCCGGGTAGCGGTGCATATCGTCGAGTGCTTCTTTTAAAGCCGCCATGGCAAGGGGTGAGGGGCCTAAACCACTCTCATTGGAAGCCAGTTTGGAAATAGTATCCGGGTCCAGGCCAAGCTCTCTGGCCACATCTTCGATGGGTCTGCCGGGCTCGTATGGTTTCAGGCTCTGTATTTCTTTTGAAACTTTATCTAATATTTTCATTCAGTTACCGTTATTTAATTAGAGAAATAGATTATAATAGTTTAGAGTTAAGATTTGTTAATGCAACATTTGCTTCTTGAAAGTTTCTAAAAAGTAAACAACTTATACTCATTAAATGAAAGGGTGACTATGTCTGAAAATACTGAAGTTGAGATGGGTTCAGAGGATGAACAAGCAATTCAAGAACTGCATGTACATTATGATGCATTAAAAAATGAGCTGGGGAAAATTATAGTCGGGCAGGATGATGTAATAGAAAAACTGTTTATATGCATTTTTGCCAGGGGTCATGGTTTGCTTATGGGTGTACCGGGACTAGCAAAAACACTGATGGTGCAATCACTGGCCGATGTGATGAGCTTATCGTTTAACAGAATACAATTTACTCCCGACCTTATGCCGTCGGATATCACCGGAACGGATATCCTCCAAGAGACAGATCAGCCCGGCCGCAGACAATTTGAATTCAGCAAGGGACCGATCTTTGCCAATATCATCTTGGCAGACGAAATTAACCGTACGCCGCCAAAAACTCAGGCTGCTCTGCTCGAAACAATGCAGGAGTGGCAGGTGACTGCCGCAGGAAAAACCTTTCCTCTGGATAAACCGTTTTTTGTACTGGCAACTCAAAACCCGATTGAGCAGGAAGGTACCTATCCATTACCCGAAGCGCAGCTTGACCGCTTTATGTTTCTCATAAAAGTAGATTACCCAACACGTGAAGAAGAACTGGAAATTGCCAAATCAACAACCGGTTCAAAGAAAGTAGAACTGCAGACTGTTATCACCGGTGAAGATATTCTTCGTTATCAGGACCTTGTTCGGCGCATTCCTGTGCCAGACCACGTTTATGAGTATGTCATAGAGCTTGTGCGTAAAACACGCCCCGATGGTGAAGAACGCCCCGACTGGATAAAACAGTGGGTGAGTTGGGGTGCCGGCCCGCGTGCGGTACAGTACCTTATTCTTGCATCGAAGGTATATGCAGTCTTACATGGAAACTTCATGGTTCAGAAGAGCGATGTAAATGCAATAGCTAAAGAAGTACTCGGTCATCGCATCGTATTGAACTTCCGCGCCGAATCCGAAGGTCTCGACTCCCGCGACATCGTCGACAGGCTCATCGAAGAAGAAGCTGCTAAGTCTGTTATTTAGTAAGGACCAAGGTGCAAGGTTTTAGGAGCAAGGTTCTAAAAACGTAGGACCAGTCAAGACATAGGTTACACATTTAGACCAAGACATGGGTAACACATGGTTACATTCCTATCATACTTTATTTAATGACTTTGTCCAAATAACTGTCTCCAATTTTAGATTAATTTCTGCCAATCTGAGATTAT
>JABSQK010000684.1 GCA_013215875.1 Lentisphaeria bacterium | reverse complement strand
TTTCAAATCACCGGGGAAATAAAAGACAACCCATCTTCCACGATGTTTTATTCCTTGGGCATAGCGACCACCATGAGGTACGTTTGTAAATGTACCGTTTTCAAGTTCGAAAGGCTGCATGAAAATTGGGTCATGGTTATCAATATTACGCAGAGGTCCCAGGTTTAGTCGTCGAGCGATGCCGCGCCATGAACTATCAAAACTTCGCGAGCCTGCATCAGCAAAAATCATGCCGCCATTAATGACATACTTTCGCAATATATCAATTTCCTTGCTCGATATACTTATACGAGTACCCGTAATATACACAAATGGCGGTGCAAAACCTTTAGGAAACTTCGGAATCAGCCGGATGTTTATTAACTCACTATTTCGTTTAACTTTAAATCCTGTGAGATCCTTAAAGCGTTTCATGAAATTGCGGTCCGCATTTCCACCTGTATCGCCCATTCCGTATGCAAACCCTCTTCCACCATGCTTCAAACGAATAAAGCGGAAGATCGCATCTTTGGCACCATCGGGCCAGCCGCCTTCATCACCACCGCCCTCACCCAATTTTCCCTTGCTTGCCTTTGTGTTGGCCTTATAGACTGCTTCGGTCATTTCCTGCACTTCCTTAAGCAATTCTGAATCTTCGATTTTAGGAATTTTAAAACTAATTGCTGAGTTTGGATTAAAGATCAATTTCTTGCGTTTCTTTTTCTTTGGTTTTACGACTGAGACAATCATCACCGCCGGGCTACCTTTACCAAAGGGAATTTTATACGCTTCAACACAACCAAATAAATTAATTAGAAATGGCAGTATGATAAGTACAAAGATATGCAAACTACCACTGCTAATGAAACTTTTGCGCCACTGGGGATCGGGTCCGTGGCTGCGCACATCTTCAAAGATTTTATCTCCAACAGCATCTGTTTCGACTTGCTCGCCATTATATAGATTCAAGAACTTTCGGCGCCATAGGACAATGTGGGTGAAAACGACAAACAGCAGCAGTGTTGCCGCAGGTCTTAGAAAGTCGAGCATCCAGAAAGTTGCAGCGATTTTATCCGCTTTTTTATCGCCACCATTCATATAGGCCCAGAGATCCTGACTATCGGTAATGGTATTGATTGACTGTGAGAGTAAAAACCACAGATAAAAGAAGAGCAGATAAAAAATAACACAATTCGCACGCAGTAATTTCAAGCTGCTCTTTTTACGTATAAGAACAGCTATTGATGCAGTAATAATCATGTAAAGCCCAACAAGTCCGCAAATAATGGCTGCTGACTGAATCATTGCTGCTGTACCATTCGTCACATAGGCATCACCAACCAACCAATTCTCGAGTAGAAACTGCCAGAGTACAAAGAAGTTATCCGTGTAATAAATGAAGTAGTCTTTGAATTCAAATTTCTCTTCGACAAGTTCGTGGAAATTTACAGATGAAGCCAAAAATCCCATGTGCAGATTAATAGCCAGGATAAGCATCATAATTCCAACCACTGCTAAGAAGAAGCAGAAGAAACTATTAAGAAACTGTGTCTTTCGTATCACGTAAATTTGATCTCTGTTTAGTTGGTCTCGTCTATTTTTATATCGATATCATTTTGATTTGGTGCTTTTTCAATATCGTTTTCGTATTTATCTATGGCTTGTTGTTTTAATTCTT
>JABSQK010000683.1 GCA_013215875.1 Lentisphaeria bacterium | reverse complement strand
CCAACAGGCCGATCTGAATTCCTGTGGTTTTGGGTGCATGAATAAAGAAGGTGTCTGGGGATACCCAAGTAAAGCGACCAAAGCAAAAGGCAAAAAATTTGTTAATGAAATTAAGAAAAAAATGCTTGAGCATGTGCTGATCCGTTTAAAGCGCTGGGAGAATGAGCGACGCTATGGCGGCCCGGGCCCGGTAGCATTACGTGAATTTAGCACAGCAGATATTCCCCTGGGCATGAAACTAAAAGAGCTCGCTAATTGGAATCAAAAAGAAGCGGATTGGAAAATGCTCTTGTCTGCCTCAAAAGGCGGCAATTATGTGGCACTTCATAATGGCGAAACCTGCGGCACAGTCACAACAGTAAATTACGAATCGAAGTTTTCCTGGATCGGTATGGTTCTGGTGGACCCCAATAAACGTCGCTGCGGCATTGGCACTGAGCTCCTCACTGCGGCGATTGAGCATGCAGGCAAATCCGGCCCTGTGCGTCTCGATGCGACGCCCATGGGGAAAAAGCTCTACGATACACTCGGATTTAAAGACGAATATCGACTCACACGTTACCAGGTTCTTGGTCTCGAAGATCTACCAAAGGCAGAATTGAAATGCCGCAAAATTAAAAAGACGGACTTGGCTAAGATTATCAATTTCGATAAAACAATTTTTGGTGCAAAGCGCAAAGCTATTTTAGAGTCCTTATTGACGAATGCATCAGAGTATGCATTTCTCTATGAAGAGGGTAAGCGCATAAAAGGATTTTGTTTTGGCCGCCATGGAAGTGAGTTTGAACAAATCGGCCCAGTGGTCGCCGAGACAAGTGAGATTGCTCGTTCTCTAATTCTGCACGCACTCAAGAAGTGCATCGGCGATGATGTAATTATCGATGCCCTGGATAAACAATCCGGATTCAATGAGTTTATTCAAAGCCTTGGATTCTCCACCCAGCGCCCATTCATTCGCATGTGCAAAGGCAAACTGAAAGACCGCGGACAGCCTGCAAATCAATTTGCCATCACAGGGCCTGAACTAGGTTAGCAATGCCTGAAATTAAATTAGCTTGCATGAGTTTAATGTGGGGAATGTGCAACCTTGCCAATGATCAAGTACCGCAATGGATTGATGATATAAAAGCCGCTGATTATGATGGCGTTGCTCTCTTTGACGGGGAGTTGCGGCGGATGACAGATGAGATTGATTTCAAAAGCTTATTAAATGACCATGGACTATCCCTAGCAAGTGTGGATTACTTTATCGATAATGATAATGAGCATCTCCATCAAGTCTGTGAAATTATGCAGTCTTATAAGTCGCGGCACCTCGTAACGATCGGGGGATTGGCAACTCCTGAAGCAGATCCACAGGAGATCGCAGATATACTAAATGTTATGGGAGAAATTGCCCTGACGTATGATATTCATGCCTGCTACCATAATCATACAAATGATTTGGGCGAAACATGTGAACAAACAGAAAACCTTCTGTCCTTAACCGATCCGAATAAATTCTTTGGCTTTGTTGATACGGGGCATGCTACAAAAGACTTTATCGAATTTCCTGTGGCAGAACGCGCCACACGATTCCTGCAACGCAATTGGGAGCGCATCGATTTTATCGAGTTCAAGGATTGGTCTGAGCAATATGACCTTTGCACAGAACTTGGCGCGGGCACATGTGATTATGTCTCGGTTTTTGCTTTGCTAAAAGAGAAAAAATATAGCGGGTGGATCACTGTTGAGCAAAACGGTGTTATGGGCGATAAGACCGCTGCAGAATCTGCCAAAGCCAGTGCCGACTTCATCCGCAAGGGGCTAGAGCTCTAGGATTTTTGGTTCATTTTTTATCAATTCATGTTGTTTTGAAATACTCAAAGATTTACTTCTGCAGCATACCGCATATCTTCACGTTGAACAAATGCGCTTTCAGCGCAAACCTCCTTGCGGTACTTCCCTAAGCCCCTTCGAATAGATCTTTTATAGTCTTGCGTGATTTATGCGACCTCCTTTCTATTGCTCAAAAAAAGGAGAATGCAATGGAAAAAACACT
>JABSQK010000682.1 GCA_013215875.1 Lentisphaeria bacterium | reverse complement strand
TTTACGGTATTCAAATTATATACAAAAGCACAGCCGTTTTTTGTAAAGTGAAAATAGACAAGGAGCAAAAGTGTAGAAATGGAGTTATATGACTAACTATAAAGCGAAAATGTGTTTTTCACACAGGCTCGGCTCGGGTGCATAGAAAGATTCGCTGTTCACACTGGGCCTCGCAGCCTCCGGCTCGAATTAACGATTCGCTATTCAGTAGGCCTCTTTCTCCGAAAGTGGCTAGCACTCTTTTATCACTTTCGGAGAAAGTAACCTACTTTAATTTAGAAACTGTCTGCGACAGTGATTGATTTAGAATTCCGCACCAGGGCGTGTCGCGGCTACTTCAGGAAACTGAACAATTACATTTATAAAAACAGTCGAGCCGGAGGCGGCGAGGCCCAGTAAAAGTAAGTCCTAATTATAATTACATCTTTCTCATTCCAGGCTACATAAATCTCGTAGCGAAAGGACTAAGTGTAAAAGTAGCAGTCATTTGGGGCTGTAAGATGGGTAAAGGCGTGCCAAGGCACTTCAAAATCATCGTCAGTCCTACGTGACTGATACTGCAACAATTCGCCCTTGCAGTAGATGGTTTTATGAATTATCCAGGCTAAATTATGCGTTATGAAAGAAACGGATTTATATCAGCCAGTAAAAGACTACCTCGAGAAACAAGGCTTCGAAGTGAAAGCCGAAGTGGGTGATTGTGATGTCGTGGCGGTAAAAGGAGATCTACTGGTCGTTGTTGAATTAAAGCTAACGCTCAATATGAAACTTCTCTTCCAGGCTGTGGAAAGAAAAAGTTTGAGCGAGGACATCTATATCGCCGTGCCAAATCAAGGTACGTTTCTAAAAAAGCATTATAGCCAATTAATAAAATTGTTGAAGCTGCTTGGCATCGGCCTTTTACTTATCGATGACTCGCGGGTGGATCCTGTTCTTGACCCCAGTGAATATAAACCCGTACGACGAAAAAATAAATCTGCTAAATTACTCAAAGACTATGCCGAGCTGGTTGGGGATCCCAATATTGGTGGAAGTTCTAAGGTATCAGGAAGAATGACTCCATACCGGCAAAAGGCATTGGCCATAGCAAATTACTTGATTCAGAATGGTCCGGAGAAAGCAAGCAAAGTTAAAGACGAACTCGAGAATCCAAAAGCTCGCGATATTCTCTACCGAAATGTCTATGGCTGGTTTGAAATGCAAGGCAAAGGAATTTACAAAATAACTCCACGTGGAGAAGAGGAATATGCGCATTGGACAAAAGACCAATAAAAATCCATAATCCCACGTTTTTTATAGATCTAAAATTTGCCTAATTCATTGCTAATCAATTGATTAATTGATATTTTCAATTAGATTTACTTTACTGAAATTAAACAGTAGCCACAGGAATTAAGTATGTCTAGATTAAAGTCATTTCGAAATAAATTTACCTTGATCGAATCACGAACTCGCTTGCGAGTGACAAGCTGGCAGAACTTTCGCAGAAAGTTTGAAAAGTTAACTCAATCAAAGTTTACTTTGATTGAATTATTGGTGGTCATTGCGATCATTGCTATTTTAGCGGCCATGCTATTGCCGGCCTTAAGCAACGCAAAATTCAAGGCCAAAGAAATAACCTGCATGGCAAATCTCAAGCAAAATGCTGGTGCCTTGTTTCTTTATGTAGACGAATATGATGGCTTTGGGCCAAACAACGGTTATGTACCCGGAGACTGTTGGGGCGATTCCCCGTGCCCCTATTGGAATACACCAACTGGCAATACCTTCCCTGCGGCTGAATTCGATGATGGTAGTGTGATCGATGATTTTCCATGGTTTCATTCCGTTTTCAGCTATCTAGGAAATCAGATTGATACACTTGATTGCCCCGCTCAGAACTATGAGATGCCTAGAGGACGCCAATGGAGCTATGGGATGAATGATTATACATTTGAGGATCGTAGTGGTAGTGATGCCAGACGTTTTGATTATTTTTCAGCAAAGGGGTCTGATTATTCCTTTCTTCTGATGGATGGAAACTATTCTCTAATCGACAGATATCGGGACTATCATCGAATGATTCCCCATAGATCTACAGTGGCATCTAAGATGACGGTAGTCTGCTTCGATGGTCATGCCGAGTTCCGCACGATGAATGGTCTTTTATGGGTTTCGCCAAACGATGGTGTTACCTACGGTTATTGGCTTTTCAGAAACCATGATTCAGATTTTTATGACGAACCCGACCGGTTGTTTGTTGATCGCGAGGTAGGTGGTACTGGAAATAATACCTGGCAATGGAATCAAGTCGGGGAATCGTTTGATCCCAGTTCACTGCCTGCTCTTTAACATCTACTCATTCATCAAGGCCCAGGCAATCGTCTGAATGAATTCCCGTACATCCGCATTGTGTGATTCAATCGTTTCAGGAATTGCCTGAAGCCAAAATCCCAAAATATCTATTCCATTCATCTCGCGTGTCCCATATACATCATGGCTGGGTTTACGGTAATCGATAACGGAATAGTCCGTCTCGGGATGGCTGTCAGGGTAGGCTGCTTTCACTGCAGTGATTAAGTGCTCATTTTTTTCCCGCAAGTTTTCAGGAATCGCTTCTGAATCATCCCAACCTATTGTTCGCCACATTGTATCCCATCGGTAATGAGCATGAATTTCACTTACAATATCCGGTTTTTTTTCGACGAAATAATTCCATATCGCCTGGGTTTCCATGGCTGCTTCGCCCTCGCCTTTCTCTGCGAGATGGTATTCGAACTTTGGCACTTGCCCCAAGCTGTTGGTTACAGACATGCCCAGAGCCACACCATCGGGATTGGTTAAAGGCATTAAACAGAATTGAATACGATCTAATAGTTCGCGTGTTACATGAGTGGGAATAGTTAGCCAGTGGGCCAAATGCAAAATTCCCCATGATACAGGTTCACAGGATTGCGGTGTGGCTTGTATGATAATTTTCAG
>JABSQK010000681.1 GCA_013215875.1 Lentisphaeria bacterium | reverse complement strand
TGGGAGTGAGTCTTTATGAGATGCTCACAGGCGAAGTACCCTATGAAGGAGAAAGTGCCATGGTGGTGATTGCCAAACATGTCACTGTTTCATTTCCTGATTGCCAGGCGGTAAACGATAAAATTCATGATAATACCACGATGCTTTTAGATAAAATGGTCATGAAGGATCCAAAAGATCGTCACATTAGCTGGGATGTATTGATCAGTGACATAAAAGCAGTATTGAATAATGATGCTCCCCCTTCTATTGTACCGGAAAGTGAGAAAAGCCGCTTTCGAAAAGTACTAACAGCAATGGTTTCTCACGCACTTACACTTGGCATCATTCTCTATGTCGCGACACTTGCTGGAGCAAAGTATTTTAATGATCTCGAATTTATTCAGGCCTGCCATTTGTATCAGACGGTTGATGAAAATCCTCAATTAAAATATGTCATTAAAGCCATGAATGGTATTTTTATGAGTAAAAGTAAAAAAGTTGTATTTGACAAACATGCACTGAACGAGTGGTATCGAGCGAAACGATATATAGAAGAAAATCCTGACAGGATAAATAATGGCATATCCATATTGAAGAATTTGCAAAAAAGGTATCCTGGTTCCGCGATAGAGGCGCAAGGGGAAAAGAAAATTGCAGAGTTAATGGATAAACGTGAAAAAGAAATCGCCTATGAAATTGAGCAATTAAAATCCCAGGTGGAGATGTTGTCAGCAAATGAGGAATATGATGTTGCCAAAAGTCTTATAGAAAATTACCAGGGAGTATATCGTCGTGAAACTGCGACAATTCGCAGACAACTAATGGCGCGGCTGTCAAAAATAAGTAAGCTAGCTAACCAAGTAAACCCTTAATTTTAGGGCTTATATTCGTTTAAATTATTCCAGACTTTGTTTTAAGCGATAGAACGAAAATCCTGCAGCGAGAAACATAAAAATTGCCAGGACATAGACAACGTTTGCATTTCCAATAAATTGATTTCTATGTTGTCGGTAGAATAGCCACCAGATATTCCATGAGAATGTTATATCCAGTTTCGTCTGGTTTGTTGGATACTCCGGGATCCATTGCGGGTTTAACTGGCGCCAGGGCGGGTGATGTACCATTTTACCAAATTTTTTATAATCTTCTTTTATGAGAATGCATTTAAGCATCCACCAGTGACCAACGATCGGCGAAAATTCTGGAATAAAGTGCCCATGCACAGTGTCATCCCGCAAGGGCCAGGTATTTTTGTTGTAGGCACTCGGAAAGATATTGCCATATCCCAGAACGATCTTGCTGTAATTTGAATAACTCACTAATACCCCTGTTATTTGAACAAAAATTCCACATACAAGAAGTAGGCATGGAAGTATAAGAACTGCCTTTTTGCCGTGTTGCTTCACTTTTTGTCCAATCGATTCTATAATAAAACCGAGACCGGCAAAGAGCAGAGGTATTGCACTCATCATAAAGCGCGGGCCCCATGCCCAGTCACCATGCCATGCCCACCAGCAGGAATGGAAGAGCAGAAAGATAACAAAAACACCCAAGCTCATGATCGCCAGGTCTTTTTGTTTCGCATAAAAATCCTTCAGTTTGAATAGCAGTAAAAAGAGCAGTGGATTGTAGATAAATATTCCTTTTCCCGGGCTGATGAGTAATCCGAAAAATCCAGTGTAAAATGGCGTTGTTTTAAATCCAAGGTCATGGTCGCGATCGCCTATTGCATCGTAGCCCGTATCGAGTATCGACCCATAACGAAAATGATTCCACCAGCAAAATACACCCCCGAGAATAATTGCCGGAATAAAAAAAGCGATGATTAATTTTTTGTCAGTTCTACATAAAGTCCAGAGAAAATATATGCTTAAGAATGCTGCAGCAAAAAGGCTACTTAGTTTTAATAGGACAGAGTAGGCGAGGACAAATCCAATAAATGCAGCCCAATGCATTTGTTTATCTGGGTCTGCTCGTTTACAGCGCAGGATTCCCCAGACTGCAGCTAAGAGGAAAAGCCCGACAGTATCATCCGAAAACAGTGATTGGGCGTAAACCCAGGCCATGGAGCTAAAACTGTAAAGCAAGGCAGTGATAACTGCCGTTTTCTTTGTGCAGAATTCTGCAACAACTAAATAAACCAGCACGGATGTTAACGCAGCTAAAGCAGCAGGTAAAAATGAACATAAGCTACTTATTAATAACTTCACAAAAAGAGCTCTTTTGAGTTTAGCTCTTTTTTCTTTTGTAGTTAAATCCTTACGTTGGAGTATTTTAGTAATATTTGGACTCTGGTTGAGAATAAAAGCCACAGGTAGATCTATTAGTATTTGACCAATTCCATATTTATGAAAACCCTTTGGATTTTTCAAACCTTCTGCGGCAAGCCGTTGTGAATCCCCGAGCATGACGACACTGTCCCCACCAGTTATGCCCACATGCGAAGCAGTGAACATATAGGAAAAGAATAGCGCTAGAAATAACAGGCCTGCGGTGGGTATTTTCATTTAGATCCAGTTTTCAATGATTTCCAGACAGATCGTATCATATGCGTTGCACTAAACTCAATTGGGCTTTCCGGTGATAATAAAAAGTCATCTCTTTTTGTGAATGGAATGGCCTCAGTCGCTTTTATTAGTGCCTCGATTTCTGCATCATCCAGTGCATTAAATAAAGGGGTAATGTCCTGTGGGATGCCGGCGATATTACAAAATGCCCAATCGAGCTCAAGGTATGACTCACTTGCGAGTATACTATGAAGCGGGTAGGGCTCGCCGCCACGTGGGCCTTTCTTGTGCATAGATGTAATGCCATCACCGATATGCAACAGAGGTTTTACGGCAGCTGCATTGGACAAAATCATCTGAGCAAACAACAAGGGATTATTCTCACAAACAAAATGTCTATAGGCTTTACGCTTTCCTGTTACACAACCATAAAGGTTTTTTGTAGCACCTGTAAAAACAAATTGCTGGTGCACCTTTAGCTTCGGAAGATTTATCACTGCATCGAAATCTTTAAGCTCAGCAGCAACTGTTAATTTTCGAAATTTCTTCGATTCATTCACAGCTTCAAATTCCTCTGTTTTCTTAAACTCTACAATGCCTATGCCCTTTTTTAAGCATTCTTTGTAAACAGAATGTCTCTTCAAAGTCGAGCGTGTTGAGCCAAATGCAGGGGAATCACCAATGCTAACAGAGATTCCATGATCCATCAGCAATTCAGCAATGGCCATATAAAAATCCGGATGGGTGGTCGAGCCGCGTTTGTGAGATTCGGAGACGACAAAGTTGGGCTTTAGCAGGATGGATGAAAAATCACTCAGTGATATATCAAAATGAGCAATTAAATCAGCCGTCGCTGTTTTAATTGCTTCCCGTGAATACGTCGATTGTTTACTAAGATATACTGCCATAATGACTTAATCTGAATCGAACTGCCCAATAAGCAAATAAAAGCCTAAAACTTACCCTTTGTAGGCAAAGGATTTTACACCGCAACTGCGGGTAATTTTTGTGTGAACAGAGAGCCGGCATTTTCATTGACGCCACTTATATCATCCAAACCTTCTTTTGCTGAGGTAATATATAAGTCCGTTAAATCAGGCCCGCCAAATGCACATGAGGTGATCTGTGTCGCACCGGGTACCTCAAT
This sequence comes from Lentisphaeria bacterium, assembly GCA_013215875.1. Taxonomy (GTDB): domain Bacteria; phylum Verrucomicrobiota; class Lentisphaeria; order JABSQK01; family JABSQK01; genus JABSQK01. Next base: position 1,913 of record JABSQK010000681.1, on the reverse strand, counting down.
CGTTTCGAGCTCTTCACCTGTTTCAGGGTTGTAACAGGATACCCGCGAACCGCCCCAGAAGGCAACCCAGATATTGTCATCTGCGTCAATTGTACAGCCGTCTGGAAAGCCGCGCTCAGAACCTGTCTCAAAAGCAATGCGGCGATTGCTTAATGTTCCGCTGGCCAGGTCGTAATCAAAAGCATCTATCCGTTCCAACCATGTGTCGATATAATAAAATTTCGTGCAGTCTTTGGTCCAAACGAGTCCGTTGGAACATCGCACATCGCCAAAATGCTGCTGCACATTATGCTCCGCATCGATACTGTAGAAATTGCCGACACCCTCATCATAGGGCATCGTGCCGCAATAAAAGCGACCATCCGGGCCACATTTACCATCATTGAAACGTGTGCCGCTGCCTTCTTCGACGATGGCGAGCTCAGTGATTTCACCTGTCTCAAGATCTAAACGTGCAAAACTATCACGCAAGGCGACAATGAGATCACCTTTTTCTGAGTGCACAACAGTACCGACATGTTCGGGTGTGTCATACTCTTTATTTTCACCTGTTGCAGGATCGTAGATGAAAACTTTTTTCCCCATAATGTCGACCCAGTATAAAACCTGCTTATCGGAATCCCAAAGGGATCCTTCACCGAGTTGTGCTTTATTCTTAAATAGTATATCCATTTTTACATCTCCAGTTAATTATTTTGTTAAAATCCTTCTACCGCATTACATACGCTGACAGACAGCTTGCCCTTAGTTTTGGAAATCTTTAGAGTCTTCAACTCATAAGGATTTATCTCCAAGTTAGCGGAGCGTTTACCTGTGAGACTCAAGTTGAAACTCTGGGTCTTCCCGCCAACTTCTAATAAACGAACAATCAAACTATTAGCTTTTTCAGCTTTCTTAACTGCAACAATCTGAACCGTATTGGACGAAATATTCAATGGTGAATTTTTCATCAATGGCGATTTTCCTTTTACCCCGGGCTGTGGATAATAGATTTGAAAGTAAGGCGCAGTGTTTAGTACCTGAGCTGCTTCTGATGCCTGGCGTTCGCTGAACCGTTTAGAAAACATAAACTGATAGCGGACTTCATGCTCACCTTGATCATGGCGCGGAGCAAAACGTTTGTCAGTCCAAAGATTTCCATTTGGCATTCCGAAACTGGAGTAAGCTGGTGTTCTCATTACATTCAGGCAAAGGGATTTGCCAGTAATGTTATGGGCAAAACTTCCTGTATTCACTGTGGTAATGCAGTTTCCTTCACCAGTAACAGCGACCCAGCGTTGATTGGGATGCTCTGTGTAATCCTTTGTCGGTTCGCGTTCGACGGCACTGTATAATGCTTCCGAGATACTTTTGTCAGGTTTGAACGCAAGGGGAATTTCTACTTTCAGCATTTTGTCCTTGTGATTCATTAGGACCCGATCGCGGATTTCAAACAAGTCATCTTTTTTACCGATGATGTAATGGCGGATGATTGCTGAATGTTCCAGAACAAACATCACTTCAACGACTATACGAATATCGCCATCTTCAATTATACGTACGGGCAGGGCATGGTTACCCTTCTCATCACCCCACTTATCTATTGGCAGGGGCGATAGCTCCTGAGCCTCTACTTTGCTCGCAAGTTTGAAACGAGCATCCACTTTTTTCCAGCGAGGTGCATCGGCCCAGGCAAAGGAAGTGGTCATCTGGCTTGGATCACCGCTGGTCCAGCTATGGTCCAGATCGTTAAAAATGATTGGCTGAAAAGCACCTTTTTTGACAAGCGATTTTCGTCCGCCTTTTGTGGTGATGCTATCGACCAGGCCAGTTTTAGGATTGATGCGAATACTTAAATTCTTCGTCTTAATTTTTAATCGATTTTCAGTCGGATCGGGAAATGCAGCGGGCGCTTTTTTGCCCTCAGAAAAACT
>JABSQK010000680.1 GCA_013215875.1 Lentisphaeria bacterium | reverse complement strand
GAGTGCCAGGGTCATAAGCGCATCGCTGAGAATATGATAAATAGCACCGATCATTCCGGCTTCATTTGCCAACCAGGCACCGCCCACCATATAACCCACCTCCGCAACAATAATATAACAGAGCATTTTTCGAAGATTTTTTTGTGCCAGTGCCATCCATGCACCAGCAAATATTGCCAGTGTTGCCAGATGTATAATAACGGAATTAAATGGCAGATGCTCGAAAATATAGTCGGCGCCAAAAATTGATAGCATGACACGAATCATGATGTAAATAGTGACCTTTGTCATTAGCGGTGCCATGATTGCCCCGCTTGTTGTGGAGGCAAAGCTGTAGGCATTTGGCAGCCAACCATGCAGTGGAAAGAAAGCCATTTTTATAAAGAGTCCAACGAGGATCATGACAAATGCTGTAAGAATGGTACTGGACCCGTATAAAGATTCAGCCTGAATGATACTGTGTATATTCTGAATGTTGAGCGAGCCTGTTGCCATATATAAATAACCCACTCCAAGAAGATAAAACGATGCACCTATGGTTCCCATTATCAGGTAATTATAACAACTCAGTACAGCACGTCCCTTGCGAATTGCAATGAGGGCATAGCTTGACAGGGAGGTGATTTCCAGCAGCACATATAAGTTAAAGGCATCCCCCGTTACTGTCATACCGAATAGTCCTGTGCATAATAATAAGTAGAGTGTGTAAAAGATAGGAATTTTCTTTGGTGTATGGACCAGATCTTTTTGTACGGACTTCCATGAATAGACTGCAGTTGCAAGGACAGTGATACAGATTGCTATGAGTACGATAAGTGTCAGGTTATCCAGATAATAATGAATACCAATCTCCAATCCGCCTTGCGATTTCCAGCCGCCCAGGCGGTATTCAATAAAACCATTTTCAAGAATTCGTTGTCCGCATAGAATTGAGGCAAATATACAACCGAGTACCCCGACAATCGTTAAGGGAAGGGCTGTTTTGGGATATTTCATGCCGGCGAGGAATACGACAAATGCCATGAGAAAGGGACATAAGACGATCAGAACAGGGGCCTGCTCGGTCAAACTATCGATCATTCCATCTCTCCTTGTTCCAGAGCCTTATCGTCGAATTCATCTATCTCATCGAAGTCATCGATACTTTCCAGTTCCTGAATGCGCTTTAATATTTCATCTTCTTCGATACTGCCATATTGCCGGTAAATTTTTTGTGTGAGCGCGAGGCCTACGCCCAGAGTTGCGACACCGACGACAATTGCTGTAAGCATTAAAACATGGGGCAGGGGATTGGCATAGTGATTGGGATTTATCTTGTGATTGGCATTTTTTATCTTTTCCGCTTCAGTCAAATCAGTTGCATGATGCCCCGGCATATCGTCACTTTTGAGAATGGGTATTGTCGAATCTTTTTTTACACCAATGGAGACATAAAACAGAATGATTGCAGTTTGAAAAATGGTCATTCCGATGAGTTTCTTTACAAGGTTTCGTTTACCTATCATGGCAAAGAGACCAATCATCATGAGGATGACATAAATCCAGTAGTTAAAGCTTCCCTGTAATATTTGTCTAATTGCTTCCATCAGATACCATCCTTCATATGTCCGTTTGAGGACAGATTGGCATAGATTAAAAACATGCTGCAGGTGACGGTAAAACCGACACCTATCTCAACACCGAGCATGCTATGGTAGCGCGCTTTCACACTGTCAAATGGTGTGATTTGGCTAATGATTGAATAGTCCAGAAAGTTTTCTCCGAGCATCATG
>JABSQK010000068.1 GCA_013215875.1 Lentisphaeria bacterium | reverse complement strand
CAAAAGTGTAGAAATGGAGTTATATGACTAACTATAAAGCGAAAATGTGTTTTTCACACAGGCTCGGGCCGGGCGCGTACCCAGATGACTAAGAATTCTCTTCCACCAGGAGTTCGATAAGGGTGAACCTTATCTTCACTCGCTTCTCGATCAGTCGCAGGCGACTAATCTGCCAGCATACCGCTCGCACACGAGCTAATGGTTCTATCAGGGTGAACCTTATCTTCACTCGCTTCTCGATCAGTCGCAAGCGACTCATCTGACAGCATGCCGCTCGTAAACGAGCTAATGGTTCTATAAAGATGAAGGAAGATTTACGTTTAATCATATCAACGCTCCAGTTTTCTTTATGTTCTTAACTTTATCTCTTAGCTAACATTAGTGCATCTATGTTAGCTATCAAGACAAATCATGAAATACTTAATATATTGTGCATTGCAATCTAACATAGATGCCTTACCGTTAGCGCATGCCAAACGAACGTAAATCAACAACAACCATGCAAGATATCGCCAAACGTTGCGGGGTTTCGCACACCACAGTATCTTTTGTCTTACGCGGACGTGAGATGGGAATAAGTGAAACTACCCGTCAAAAGGTTCTTTATGAAGCGATTTGTTTGGATTATCAGACCCGTGCTGACCAACGCATTGATTCGGGAAAGATCCGCGTCTCTTTATTAGTGCCAGAATATGACAGCTTGTATCATGGCGACCGATATTATTGCCGGTTACTGGCTTGCCTAATTGAGCAGGAAGAAGAAACCGGGGTAAAAGTCATAGTTCAGGCATCGAACAAGCGAGACATTGTCCGTACCTTATATAAAAGTATTTGCGAAGACCGTGTGGACCTGGTGATGCCTATTTGTATTGGCGAAGATGAGCTTGATCTAATAATAGACTTATCTCCTGTGCCAGTGCTAACCTGTGAAGTCTGGACTCAGGGTAAATGCAGCTATATCGGGTATGACAGTGAATGGATTGGTGCAGAAGCAGCCCGGCAATTTTATGCAGCCGGGCATCGCAAAGCAGCAATCCTTAAATGTGGAGAGTTGATTTCCGAACGGAAAAAGAGTTTCACAAGTGAGTGGACGAAGCTGGGTGGAGAAATGGTTGCTGGGCATGATGTTTCTGACCTATCTATGAAGGATAGCTATGAAGACTCATTACACTTTTTTAAAGCCGGCCATGATTTCACAGCACTGTTTTGTATCAGTGACTCTGTAGCCATGGGAGCGATGCAGGCGATTTATGAATGCGGTTTGTCTGTGCCCGATGATATTAGTATCATTGCTTGTGATGATGATGGATATTCACAATTCGCTCATCCTGGAATCAGCACATTTCGTTTAAATGAGAACGAACATTCCAAGCAGTTGATCGACGAATTTAAACGACTGATTCATGATGGAATAGGGCTTATGGCCATTGCTAATAAGGCGGAGTTTATCAAGCGCGGCAGCTTGAAAACGATTGATGTAGCAGCTGAAACCTTAAAGGTATAGCCAGTTCCTGCTAAGACTAATCGAAAAGTGGCACATAGCTTTCAGGCAAGCTTGATACTCGCTGAACCGATTGTATCTTTACTGGAAACCGCCTTACAAGCTGCAGCCGGTGCAGTTGCCATTCTTGAAGCTGATGAATCCTCGATTCGCGAGCTAGAAATTGCTTGGAAGTGAAATTTATGACATATAAACTACAAAAGCCTCAAAAGCCCTCCTATAAAGGACCGGTTCTTCGATCCCTTATTCTTCATGCGATTGTATTTACACTGATATGGGCCGCATTAAACTACCAGGCACGGGCGATTCAGAAACAGGAAGAAGAGGTCATTAACACTCTACGTGACCAGGAAGAAGCGGCTATTGCTGAAGAAATTGCTGCAGAAGAAGCTTTTGCCAAAGAAACTGCCAAAGAAGAATTGCGGGATGAAATTTCACCCATTCTCACTACCGAGCAAAAGAGCGAGAGTTCAAAGCAATTATTGGAAAAACTGAATGCTGAACTTGAATCGCTCTTCGCTGACAATCCGGATATAGATGATCAGCAAGCAATGGATGAGTTGCGCATGCATGTGATAGACAGTCTGGCAAAGTCTGCAGATGACTTATTAATAGAAGCACTCATTGCGCAGATTCGAAAGTATATCAAGACGGACCTTGCCCCTAAACTTATCAGCGAGATGGAACGTAACTTAAAAAATCCGGGGGGGATACGGCTGGACAAAGCAATTCAAGCCTTTGTTCAAAAACATCGTGCTAAGAGTGATGCAGCAATTATCCTCTATGCAGCATTGGATCCCTTGCATAAAGAACTAGCTGATCAAATTGAAATCAGTATCAAACGGGATCTGGTACCGCCTGCTTCTGAAAAGGTGCTTACAGCATTTGCCAAAGAAATCAGTAAACTAAACGTAGATGCTGAGCGTCTTAAACCGATGATTAAGGATGACATCGTTAAAGCAATGATTGAAGAAATGTTGGCGGCCAAGCGGGATGAGAAAATTGCGACCCTTCGCAGTGAAGCCAGGCATAAAATCATCGCGAACGAGGACTTGGAGGAATCTCAAAAGGAATTAACTGAGCAGATTAAAGAACTTGATACACTCATTAGTAAACAAGAGGAATTGCTTAAAGATATTGCTGAGGAAAAAACTGAGGCGGTGGAAAATGCAGAAAAGCAGATAGCTGAGATGGATAAGTTTTATGAGAAAGCTGCAGACACATTGCATAAAGCGGAAAACCAAACCCTGAGCTGGCAAAGCAAAACGATAAAAGCAGCCAAAAAGATGGCGGATGCAAAGACTGCACTAAAACCCACTGAAAAAGCTAAAGCAGCTCTAGAATTTAAAAATTCCAATTCAGCAAAGCTTCACGCTGAATATGCCCGCCGGCAATTGGTAAAATTATCCAATACGATGAAAGCGTCAGAGAAAGCTTTAGAAAATGAAATGAAAAAACGCTCAGACAGTTCGACTCCGAAAGAGCCGAATCAGCAACAGACTGAAATGTCACAAAAAATGCTTAAAGGATTGCAGTCAGACATTGCTGCCGTGAGTAAGGAAAGCAGTCAATCAGCTGTAAAGAATATAAAGGTTGAAAATGTTCTTGGTGACCTAAGCGAGGATTTGAAAGCTGCACTGGAGCTCAGCCAGAAAATTGCCAATGCCAAATCAAAACTGAAGGACGGTCGCCAGATTGACAGTGGTGACCTGGCTGGTGAAATGGAATCGCTACTTGCAGCTGATAATTCTGATGCAGAAGGTGAAGGTGAAGACGAAGGT
>JABSQK010000679.1 GCA_013215875.1 Lentisphaeria bacterium | reverse complement strand
TTATTTTGAATCGCGTTTGATGCCATGAGAAGCAGGTATACATAGCCAAACATGGAATCAGTCGTTGGCCAACTATTATAGGCTTTAATTAAATATTTATTTGCTTCTTTTTTACGTCCGCTAAAGATTGCCGCATGGCTGATCCAAAAATAATCTTCAAAGGTCACAAAATCTGGATGATCAGTTTGTTTGGCAACCTTCCAATAATTGTCGACAATGCTGAGATCTTTAGTTAAATCAAATTTTTCCCCAAGCATGCGAGTTTTAAAACGCAATGCTTCATACTTACCCCATTTTGAATTGCTTTGGATTTTTGAAAAATTGTCATCCGCATCTTCTTCGCTTAGATTATAGCCAAACCTTAAGATCAGCTGATTTATTCCACTTTGTCGCTTATTCAATTGCTGAAGATCCTGAATGCGACTTTCGCGATAGAGGGAACCAGGACCGCCACCGCCACTGCCACCGCCCTTTTTACTATAAAGTTTTTTGTATATTTTAACATCTTTACCCATGGTCGGTTTTTTGAAATCTTGAGCGCTTTTATAATCACGCTTGAATCGTTTGAAAAAATCCTGAGACCTGCGACTCGTATAATTGGGCTCCGGTTGAATATGGGGAGATCCGGGATTTTTTTTTGGAGGCTTTCCGCCTCCACCGGCTTTTTTTACTGCTGAAAACCCGCTTTCGTTTTTTGGAAATACATACAGAGCAATTAGAAATGCAATCGTATAAAAAACAATCATGCAAAAAATGAACGCCGCTGCATTTAATATAAAGTTTGTTTCTCTGTCTGTATTCATTGTGATTTTATCGAGCTGAAGCGTTTATCATAATTCATTATACCATGGGTGATATCCCAATCGGAATTTGCTCTTTTTGTCCCTGCTCGTGCTGGTAAAACAGGAGTTGGTGTCCAGCTTACTTCCATGTTCTTGCTTAGAAAATGTTGGCGTACCATACGGAGCGATTCAAAATCTTCTTTCCAGGTATTTATACTTACAAAATATCGATCCGGCGGGTATTTTTTTACAATATCGTTCATCGCTTTTAACATTTTATCCGGTTTATAAACGGAGATACCTTTTGTTGGCAATGCCTTATATCGCAGTGTATAACCTGTGCCAAATCCAGCCATGGTGATCTCAGCTTTTACGCCATATTTTGTTACCGTGAGCTGTTTTACACTTTTTCCTTTTTCATTCGATTTTTGCACGGCTTCAAGAAGTTCTCGACTCGGGAGCTGATAGAATTCGTGATTTTTTAACATGAGTGTAAGGGGTTGTTTTTTTGCCGATAAATAAGCCATTGGGTAGTTTATGGGTTTACCAGTAGAGGAATCCCTCATGCTTGTAGAAGGCGTGCTTAACATCGCCATACATGCAAATAGTACCATAATGCCAGCTGCATTCGATATAATGTCAACCAGACTGCTATAATCTACAGGGTCACCTTTCATTTTTTCACCTGCAAAATTTCTTCACCTTCAAGTATTGGCAGGGCGCCAATACGCACGGGTAAATTCAGCGCATTTATCTTATAAGAGAGTGTTAGATAAGTCATAATTCCATCCGGCTCGACCCACATGATTATCGTGTGTTGCTGGCCCAGATGACTGAGCTGTCTGTTTTTTAAAATTTTGTTGATGATAAAATTCATAAATCGTTTCATTTCCTGCGGTCGACTCTGCATGCCCATAGAAACGTCTTTATCTTTAAAATGAATTGTATTCCAATTGCCATTAGTCTGTTGCCATTCAAAGCTGTTTTTTAAGCATTTTATTTGAAGGGGTCTAAAACCAATCGGAATTGAAACAAGCTTTACTGGAATAGATTCGATCTCCTTGTCGCGCTTTTGCATAGCAAGCGCCAAGGATGTGAGACACATTACACTGATTAAACCTAGCATGACAGACATAAAGGGTAAGCTTGGTATTTGAAACCAATTCGATTGTATTCGATGTCGCTTAGCTCGGGGCATTTTCTTTATTTAATTGCTGGTCTTGATTGTCAGTATTAACTTCAACAGGCTCATCAAGAACTTTCTCCTCATCAGGGCTGTCTTTTTGTATGCCGTGAACACGTGTTTCATTAGCACTTTCATTCTCTTCTGCATTTGCCTCAGCAGATAAATTCTCTACAGATTTCTGCTCTTCATCGTCAGTCGAGGAACTCATATCGATTGGTGTTTCTGTTCCACCTGCATGCTCAGATTGCACAATATTTTCAGCTTCTTCAGTACTGTCATCTTGTTTTGGAAGATCCGGTGGTATAGCTGCCAGTTCAGTTTCCATGTCCTGATCAGGAGTTAGGAGGATATTCGATGAATATTCCAGAAAGAATTTATCGAGTTTTTCGAGCAGTATTTGGGCATTTTTTCTGGCATAGGTCGAAAGGAATAATACGGGTATTACACAGGCCAGGCCCATCAATGTTGTATTAAATGCTGTGCCCAGATTTCCCGCTGTTTCACCCAGTTTGACAATGAATGTTGTATCGCTGTTCGAACTGGATTGAGAGCTTATAGTATCATTAAATGAAGACAATGCATTTGTCATACCGTATACTGTGCCCAGAAAACCCAGCGATGGTAAAAGCCATATAAGGTACTGTATATGAGCAAATGAGCTATCAAGCGAATCCCAGTCGCTTTCAGAGTTTTTCTGCTGCAAGGTGGATAATTGTTCACGCTTTTTAGTCGAACAGCTTTTCAGCTGAAAAAGGGCATGCAGGCGCTGATAGGGAAGAAGGCGGTTAAAAGCACCCAGCTTTTTGCGCAATATTCGACTGCGGGCAATACCAAGCATGCGTTCGTCAATGTCCTCACGCTCAGCTATTAATTTACGTACCAGGAGGAAGGATTTAGTCTGCTCACGGGTAATCGACACTTTATATATAGCCAAAGCAATACCATATATGCCCAAACCTATTATCCCCTTCGAAATGAAATCATCCAAAATTTCGGATTTTATATAAAACTCAAATAAAATTAAGGTCAGGCCCCAGAAAACCAATGCTAAGGGTATAAGTATAAAGTTTTTATCTTCACGCCAAGGGGCAGTTGAAAAAATACTCGCATGACAATGTGGACAGCGTGCGAGATGACCTGATAGTTCTTTCCTGCATTCAGGACAATTAATTGTATCGCTCATATAATTCTCATAGTAATAATTTTTGCTTCGCTATAACTTAATCCAAAAGCCCACTTTTACCATGTACGCTACGAACAGTATATGAGTTCTCAGGCTCGATAATTTGC
>JABSQK010000678.1 GCA_013215875.1 Lentisphaeria bacterium | reverse complement strand
GATATAACAGATATTGCCGGACCACGCAGTAAAAGTGAAGCCTTTGAAGATTATTTTATGGATTTTATCTCATCTGGAAAATTAGTTCCTGGTGAATTTTTCAGTGAATTGGAATTGACTCGACTTTCAGGTTGTAATATTGGTGCTGTAAGAGAAATACTGCAGAAAATGAGCTCCTATGGTATCGTAAAGAAAAATCCCCGTAAGCAGTGGGAAATGATCTCATTTACACCGGAAACCATCATACACATTGCTGATATCCGTATTCTGTTTGAACTGCGGGCAATTAAAGTCATTTCCCATGATTTTGAAAAACACAGAGATGTTATTGAAGCCCTCTATAAGAAGCATATGGCGATGAAGGAATTGGATAAAGTCGATTCGAGAGATTTTAGAACATTGGATAAGGACTTTCACAGAGCCTTATTTACCGCCTGTGATAATCCATTGATCATGAGTCAATTTCATATTGTTTCATTGCTGATTCATCATGGCATAACTGATACACGTGGTACCAAAGCTCTGAAATTAGCCCTGCAAGGACATATTTCTGTTTTGAAAGCGCTTCTTGACCAAGATTGGCGAAAAGCCCGGGTAAAATTAAAAGCACATTTATACCATTACTCTGAAGGCCGCAGATAATTTGCTCAGTATTACGTGGTGATTTCAGAAATCCACGTGTGCACTCGAAAATAGGTCTTTATCATAAGCCAAAGGCTTATGAATCCAGGCTAGTAGTCAATTAAATGATGCCTGTTTTCTGGCAGCCATTCCATCATCGCTTGTTTTTGCTCGGCGCTGACTTGCTCTTTAAATGCAGATTCTTTTCCAGGGCTGCGCAGCTCATATTCATAGGTAACCAGGGTGCGGTTTTTTCCACTGCGATTAGGAGAAATCCGGTGCCAGAGAAATCCACCCCAAATAAATCCACCACCTGCAGGGGCTTCCGCCCAGCTTCCTTTTTCTGGATCTGTTCCGACTGAATCAATTAATTTCTCAATACAGTCAGGGCGGCCTTCTTCTTCCGCTCGCTCTGCTTTGCCAGCATAGATCTCTTGGCGTTGGGCTTCGCAACTATTGATTAAAGCTTGCGTTGCCCCTTCTTCGCGAGTGCAATCATTGAAATAAAGCCAGACATTGCAGTGTGAAAATGGATCCAGGTTAGCGCTGTCGTCCTGGTGCCATCCATCCCAGTACCAGTCCTCATAGTCCCACTGCCGCATAATCCCTTGTCGGCCAATCCAGCCCTGCACATAAACCAAATCTTCAATTGGTGCATGCAGCGCTGCGGCCACCATTTTTAAGCTATAGTCATTGGCAATATGTTTGACCAGAGCGGCTTCATGGCAAAAGTTTTTTATGGTCATCGATTGTCCACCAGGAATGGCACTGGCATCTTTATCTTCAGGGTTCACCGGATTAGCATCCCAGATTCTGTTATAAGCAAAGCGCCCGGCGATGATGTCGGCATCGCTCATCACTTTAGAAAAAGTTGAAATACTCTGTTTATCAAAAAATGCAATTTGCTCATCTGTGAGTGTTTCCGGGTAGTCACCAATATGCGTTTCAATCATTTCATTGCTCCTAAAATTGTGGACTTGAATTTATGCTCAATGAATCGAATGACAAGCAACAGAAATGTGAATGTTTCAATAAACCAAGCTAAGAAAATGTTGGTGGATAGTTAAATATTTTGATCACAAAAATCCACTTGGGCTTTGTTGACTGTTTATTGGAGTTGTTTATTGAATGCAATTCTTTTAGTAATTCTCAAACACCATTAATTGCCCGTCATTCGTACTCTTAATAGCTTGTCATTAAAATAGATAAATCACTCGGCCATGGAGAATTAAAAAGTGGCGACAACGCAATGGATGTTACCAGCTCCGCGAAATTCAGAGATCTTAACATCGATGGAATAGTCGCTGAGCTGACGTTTCATCAGTGCATCGAGACTCTTGTAATTCATACGATTAAGCTCACGAATATCGTAATGCTTACCTTTCTCTACAATTGGCCCGCTAGGATCTTCATGAAAGAATTTGCCAGTACTATCGCGATAGATCGGAAGCATTACGATTCTGCGCCCAGTCTCACCATGGGTATAGGCGATAATATTTGCGAATGATTGTGTTCGGGCGATGTGCTTCATGGTGGTCTGCAGAGTACCGACATCAAAGCCAGCATTTCTCAATTGCGTATGTCGTGCTCCGAGACGTTTCCACAGAAGCACTTTTTTCAAAGCAATCAGGTTGAGACCATCCATGCATTTCGGCAGTGCTCCAAGGTATGCGGCATTAATAAGCCTAGTTCTGTCGTTGTATCTTAGAAGTATATTATCCAAATAGGCCTCATGTTTGTTTTCGGCGGCATCGATGAAGACCTTGTAGGCTGTCTGCTCTGCCCTTGTGGGGTCCGGCAAAGCAAGGACGACGGCTAGTTGGTCTCCAATAAACTGACTGTCCTGGTCGAGGTGGAACATGCCGCCTGAGTGATAGTCGCTTTTGGTAAACCTCGCTGTGGTAATGTTGGGTAGTACGATGACGCGCTCAGCATTGAAAGTGGCCTGATAATCGGTGAGGACTTCTTTGCGAAGGTCCTTAGAAGTGTTGCCTTGTTTATTAAGTACCTCGATGCTTTGTTCGAGAGCCCGCGAACCCACAAAGAGAATTTGTTCCCCATCGCGATTTCGAGCCAGTCGAATATTACCTCCTGGAAGCATAAGATTGTGTTTGTAGACGGGGATGCCCAGTGCTTCAATCGGGGCCTTTAACTGATGGCGTAGGCGGCTGAGGAAAAAGCCGTCGACGGTTCCCTTACCCATGTCCTGAGCAAATTCATCCCAGTCTCTGGTTATTATAGCAATGGCTACATCTACGGTACCGGCGGGACGCCCCAGGAGAGGAACGAAGCTGGCACGAATCTTCTTTGCATTTTTCGCTGAGTCCGTAAGGACAGTGAGTTTGCAGTAGTCCGGCAAAGTGGTAAAAAGTACACCGCGTTGTAACGGTGATGTGCGATCAGTTACCACAGTGAGTAAATGCGTTAAGGTTTTGTCGTAGTCGGGAACAAATGAGATGGATTTTCCCTTGCGGTCAACAAAGAGAAAGTCACTATCAGGAATATTGACCGTGACGATACTCTGGCCTTCTGGGCTATCCCATGCGGGCGGTTTATTGCCCTTTACATCTTCAGCGGCTTCACGTTGCCATTGCCAGAAAGGGATGTAAATAAGTAGTAGGATGCACAGAAACCAAAATTTACCGCTGCCAGTTCCAGAGACCAAGTTTATCAATTTAGATGACATAGCTCTAAATCTCGTAGCTGTTGGCAGCGTAAGCAATAGAAATTTTTATTTTTGGCATGCAACTAAAATACTACAGGCAAGATAAAAAACAATGACATTTAGACGGACTTTTTCGCGTAGCTGGCGAAGGGCACACCCTCTACTTTTGTTAGAGTCCGAACTGAATGCTTGACTGGTGCGGGCAGCGATTGCATTTCTGTGACAGAATCGGAGATAGTTTGACAGACGATCTGTTGGAACTCCTAGCTCTTAGATCCAGTGATGGCATCTGCTAAGGCACAATTACAGCAAGCGAAGGAACCAGAACCTTTATAAAGAACGATCGTTTCACTTACTTAATGCCGACAAAAATTGCAGAAATCCGCACATTTAATTGAATTGATAAATACCATGAGTAATCTTATTCGTTAATGCACAGCTTCGATCATTTAAACCTTTAAATTTTAATTGCATTCAGTATCCAAACCGAAATGAAAGGTTACTTTTTAGCCATGAAACAATCACATATTATTGTATTTCTCACAGATGACCATGGTGCCTGGGCGATGCCAGATAAGTGTGAGGCACTGCATGCGCCGACACTATCCTGGTTGCAGGAAACAGGGACGACTTGTACACATGCCTTTAGCCCAAATCCCGTTTGTTCACCGGCACGTGCCAGCTTTTGGAGCGAGCTTATTCCGTCAGCACACGGGGTACTTGACTTTATTTCAGAAGGGGCAAATGGGGTAGGCAGCGGACACCCCGGTATGGATGAACGAAACCTTGGGCAGCGGCTTCAAGAAGTCGGCTACCATACAATCTTTACAGGAAAATGGCATGCGGGTGGACATGGAAAAAAGCAAGATGGATTTGATCACTGGGCCAGTATGACTTGTGGTACCAATGCACGTTGTGCCGATTTTTTTTTTAATATCGATGGTGAAGAAATCACTCGCCATGGCTATCAGGCACTCATGATCACGGCTGCTGCTGTTGGCTTTCTATTGGATAAAATTTTATTTATTGTCAAGTGAATTAGTTTAGAATTACTGCTAATTACCTAGCCTGAATAATTCATAAAACCATCTACTGCAAGGGCGAATTGTTGCAGTATCAGTCACATAGAACTGACGATAATTTGAAGTTCCTCAGCACGCCTTTACCCATCTTGTAGTCCCAAGCGTCTGCTACTATTACACTTCACACTTTCGCTACGAGATTTATTAATAATCAGGCTAGTGAGTGATGATTGTGCCAAAGAATATACTCTTGACATGGCGGGTGCATTAATAGTTATCGAACACCATCAATTTTCCCTCAGTAGTACTTTGCACACCATTGGCACAAGTGGGATCAAACCGTGAGAGATTCTGGACATATTCGCCATGACCATCCATGAACATGAAATTACTACCAGACCATGAAAAATCTTTCCACCAGTTATCATTGCTGTCCTCATTGAAATGGTTTTCAACAGATAATCTCCAGGTCCAGTAGCCACCAAATATTCCACCGTTATCCCAGTTGTGCTCATTCATAAATGCAACTTTATCAGCACCATCACCACCAACCAAATGTCCTTCTGGTGCCCTTTTCGCCTGATGGCCACCTCCCTCGCCACGTACACCACCATGAAGTCCAGAATAAAGCAGCCAATTGTTCAGCTTGTAATGACAGCCATTTATGGGATTTGATGGGTGGTTATAATTGAACATATCCCATCCAGATCCAGCAGAAGGGCTTTCTTCTGCTTTGAATGTGTGAGATGGACATTGAAACAGACTCATTTCTTTAACAAGGTAACCGTCTTTCATGAGATACCATACGAAACTGATTTGAACCTGGCCACCTCCCCAGCCGGTGTAGCTAACTTCTGCTGGCCATTCCTGGATTTCCCATTCAGAGACTATCTCAGCCTCTGTCATAGCTTGATTGTCATTTCCATACCAGCCCTCAGTTTTCATACCATCTAGAGAAGCGCTAGCAGGTATATAGGTACTGTCAAAATCCCCAGCATCCATAATTATAGCCAACATGATTTGTTTTTCATTCGCCAAACATTTGACCATTTTTGCCTTTTCTTTGGCTTTCACCAAAGCGGGTAAAAGCATCGCTGCAAGAATAGCAATGATTGCAATAACAACGAGTAATTCTATTAAGGTAAATTTGGTCTTTTTCATCTTAGCTCCAGTTCAGTTATATCCCACACATACGGTGACAGTTCATTGTATATATTTACTAGTATACTAAAATACCAAGACCATTACAAGACTAATATTGTATTTTTTTAAAAAAAAATATTTAATTTTAAAATATATGGTTGGTGAGTAGGGAGTAAATAATTAATTTATGGTAAATATATTGTGTATAAAAATATAATAATCCACCATGAGAACTGGCCAATGAGTGAATTTATTATTAGGATAATTGTTAATTAGGTATTAGACCAAGGGAAAGATCTACTTTTTTAGAAGTCTCTATCCAGAACCTAAACCGTGAGCTGTTCTCTAGATATTTACCATGGTAAATTTATACTTGGCGTGTTCAATAACAAAATAGTTATTGTTTAATTGTCCACCACAGTGGGGTATCTCCACCTGTTTGCATACCATATTTATCAGTCGTGACTGTAGAAAAGGAGAGCATTTCCACATGTCCATCCAAAAATGAATAGGGTAAGGT
>JABSQK010000677.1 GCA_013215875.1 Lentisphaeria bacterium | reverse complement strand
TTTCATTTATTAAAAATGCAATTGAAAAACCTTGATTTCCGGCTAACTTGTTGAACTCGAATAATTTCGATACCCTGGTCATTGCTCAATCAAAGGCTTATAAGACCTAAAGTATCTTAACTATTCAGGGTATCTAAAATCAGGGATGTTTTAGGGTATTTATAACAATTAAAGGCACGTATGTATATTTTTCGAAGCATCCTTTTTGTATTTTTTATTCGTATTATTTCGGCTCAGGAAACCATTATTGTTGAAGCTGAAAAGTATAGCAAAGACCAGCAGGATGTTAGTATATCAATCACCGTTAGAAACGATGAATTTCTTAAAGAACATGCCATTGAGAATATTAAAGAACTCTTCTACTACGTTCCCAACTACATCATTAAAGACACCACTTCAAAACGTCATACGTTTCCATATATGCGAGGAATTGGCAATGGTTTATCCGACCCCGCTGTCAGCACCATCATCGATGGTATTCCACAATTATGCAACCATACTGCAGATATTGAATTAATAAATATTCAGCAAATTGAATTTCTACGAGGGCCACAAGGTACACTCTATGGCCGTAATACAATGGGCGGGGTTGTCATCATCGAAAGTAAAGCACCATCTCAGGAATGGAATTCCTATATTAAAACTGCCTTTGGTTCATACGACTACTTCCGCCAGTCACTCGGTAGTTCCGGCCCTCTTAGCGAAAACCTGTTTATTTCCCTTAATGCCACACACTACAGTCGAGATGGGTATGTTAAAAATACAGTCACTGGCAACGACATCGACCATGAGGAGACCATTTACGGTCGTTTAAAGCTCGATTACTTCACAGAATCCAACTGGCATATGCAATTCACTATGTCCGCTCAAGATGATAAAGAAGGCGATTTAACATTCTATGATTTAGCATCTTTGGAAAGCGAACCCTATGAACTGGCACATGATTTCGAAGGCAGCTATGAACGCCAATTACTTTCTCCCGGCTTCAGTTTACAGCATGCTGGCGATAGCATCGATACGACCATCATCAGCTCATACCTTAAATGGACCGGGGAGAACATTGGTGATATTGATTTTACACCAGCAACCATTGCAGAACGAAAAAACGAAATTTCTCAGGAGTACTTCTATCAGGAATTGCGCTTTAATTCCTCTGAGGGTTCCGATCTCACCCTGGGCGATACTGTAAACATGCACTGGCTTCTTGGTACATCCTATTTTTATTCTCATTTGGTTCGCGACTTCAGTACAGAAATTTTTGTTGGATCCCCGGGTATAGAACTGGCCAAGTATGATCTCGATGATTATGCTATAGGCCTTTTTGGACAAGCCACTTTCAAGTTCAATGATGAGTGGGAAATTATCACCGGCTTGCGTTATGAATATGAATACAAAAAAATAGATCTCGATCTCTCATCAACTGCCGGTGGAACGCTTGTCGATTCAATCAGCGAGGGCTATTCACAAATACTTCCACGTCTGGTTCTCAATCATTACGCCAATGACGATTTCATGACCTATGCCAGTATTGCCAAAGGCTACCGCTCAGGGGGATTCAATCGAAATACCACACCCTTAGGCCAGTATGTTTACGATGAAGAAATTAACTGGGCATACGAACTGGGCTTTAAATCATCCCATCTGGATAATCGCCTAATATATAATATGGCAATTTTCCATATAGATATTAGTGACAAACAAGTCGAAGTCCCTATTTCGGGTGCGCCCGGCCGTTACTATCTTGACAATGCCGCCGATGCTCAAAATCAGGGAGTGGAATTCG
>JABSQK010000676.1 GCA_013215875.1 Lentisphaeria bacterium | reverse complement strand
TCTCCTGGAAGTGTGAAAACAATTCGAATATCAGGATTTACAGTTTTAATCAATTGATAAAGGTCTTCTGACAACCAGGACAGAATGATTCCCCGCACTCCGGGAAAGGCGATTTCCTTCAGAAAGTTGCTGTTTTCCGAGTTGATTTCAGACCCGGAATATTGAATCACCTGAATTTTTTGGTCCTGGCTTGCGTGCTTAAGGATCCCCGAAAACATTCCAGCAACGTAGGGATGTTCAGGTTCTGGCCAGTCGTTCGCATAAAGGATGGTCTCCCGCATATCCTGGAAAGCAGCAGGCGGCTCGGCGGTGAACATGCCTTTCCCCTGGATTTTGTAAATCAATTTTTCATCGGCCAATCTGCTAGTGATCCGCCTGACGGTCATATGACTCAGCTCATATTGTTTTGCGAGCTTTCGCTCTGACGCAATACGCTTATGAGGCGGTCCCTGCCGGGAAAAGCGAGCCAGGTCAAGGTGAAGTGCCTCCTCTTGGGGGTTGGCGACAAGAAATTGAGAGTTTAAAGATTCGTTCATTAAATAGCCTACCTGTGTTTGACTGTGTTGTATTGAGTATAGCTATAGCTATTGCCTTTGTCAACATGTAAATAGCTTAATAGTAAAGTAATTACAATTATTTTAAAGATTATAAGGAACTCTGCTTGATTTTTTAACTCTAAGATGTTTAATATATATCAACACGGAACAACACAGTTAAACTCACTCTAATAAGGACGAAATGAAAATACCTAATGATATAGAACCTTTTACAGGGCTGAGCAGCGAGTGTGCAGAAGATCAACAATTGCAATTCACCAGTCATGAAATGAAGCTAGTCGTCATAACTGAGAATGGTCCAAACTAAAAAGAACGTTTAATAAAAAAAAAAGGAAACAACATGCAAAATCATCGTATCATCGGGGTCGTATTAGCCCTGCTATTTATGAACGCCGCATACTGTGCGAACTCGCCGCTGGATAAGATTGTTCCGGATTACATGCCGGGTAAACTTGAAGTGGCAATCACTCCCAAACCGCAACAGGCGGATCTCAAGGATACCGCCTTTACCGTTGGTAAGGTATTTTTGGTCAAACCCAAAAACTACAATGCCCCGGATGCCCTCGCGAAGCAATTAGCAGTCCTTATTGGTGAGGGGCAAGTAAAAGTCATCACTCCCGAGCAAGTTGGCAAACCCGCTGCGGGCGACACCTACATCTTCATTGGTCGCCAGTTGAAGCAGGCGCAATGGAAGAAACTCGTCAAGAAATTTGACTTACAGAAACGTCTGGATGCCATTAAAGATAAGGGCGAAGATGCCTATGTGCTCCTTTCTGCGTCATCGGCAATGGGCAAGGCCAATGTAGTTTTGCTCAGCGGTAATTCCCCAGCCGGTGATTTCTGGGCCTTCTCCACACTCCGTCAAATGCTTTTCAAAAAGGGCAAGACAAACTATTTGCGTGAAGGTGCGATTACAGATTTTCCGCGCTTTACTTATCGCGGTAACAAACGTCCCCGGGAGTGGGAGTGGAAATACAAGGCCAACTTCTCATGGCAAAATACAGAACATTCCGAACTCTTTCGCCGCCACTCAAGCCCAATCATTTTCTCTGCCTATGGCACGGGACTTTTTGCCACCGATAAAGAGATGGATGTTTTCGCGGAAAAGGCCCAGAAACTTTATAAGGAAGGGATTCGACAGTTTGTCGTCAAATTTGATGACGCGGGCTGGAAGCTGAGCAAGCCAACGAAAGAGAAATTTGGCACAGGCGATCCCTGGAATGATTACTTCAAAGCACTCCATTACTTTCTTCACGGCATGCACAAACGGGTTAAAGCCATTGACTCCAAGAACAAACTTTTCTTCATGCCCCGCCCTTATTGGTCCAACAGTTGGGAAAACCGTGAGTTCGTAAGCAAGCTGCTTAAACACGGCCCATTACCGAAAGACATCGGTCTTTCGGTCTGCGGTCCTGAGGTAATTTCCTGGACAATTCCAACGAATTCCCTCAAGGAGTGGCGTGAACTCTACGGCTTCACGGGCAAAGCACAAATCTACGACAACTTCGGCCGTGGTGGCGAATATTTTGCTTTTACCGGGCGTGACAAGGACCTTTGGAAGGAAGTGGATTGCATCTTCCCGGAACGAGGCACCCTGATCACGCGTATCACCACTTACGACTACCTGTGGAATCCTGAAGCTTATGACGAGAAACGCGCATTACTGCTCGCCATCCGCGAACTCAGCAAGGGCATCCCGGAGGTCTATAAGGCGCTCGCGGATTACATTCTCCTTTACAATGCACAGCGTGATCCAGTCGACTTTCCAGAGCGCAAATCACTGCTCGCCTCCCGCGCCAAGGGCAATATCCTGCTCAAGAAAAAGTACGATGCGCTCATGCCTATCCTGGCCAAGCACAAGATCGTTCTTTCCAATAGACCGGCCAAGAATGAGCTCTGGTTAAAAGCGACCAGTATTGTAGGAGAATACGCTGCCCTTAATCGTCGTTTGGCAATGGAACCCTATATGGCCGCCCATGGTTATAAGGAAGGTCGCGTTGCTTCGACCGAAGCGACAATTAAAGTAGACGGAAAACTTGACGAAGCTGCCTGGCAGAAGGCAGCAGCCTTTCCGGCTTTCAGCCAACCCGGTTGGAGCGGCAAGACGATCAAACCGGTGACGGATTATCTCGTTAAGCCTGAAGAGAAGACTGAAACGCGCATGCTCTACAGCAAGACACACTTTTATGTGGGAATCAAATTCTCCTATACTAAAAAGCCGACAGTGGCGAACTATTTAAAGCCGATCTGGAAAAACCGCAAACCGGGTGATAAGGCAAATTTTGCCTGGCGTGCACCATGCTTTGAAATATTTCTGGACACCTCAGGCAAGCGGGATCACTACTATCAAATCGTAAGCAATATTGCGGACATCTGGCTGCCGACGAATTGCCGCGCCTATGAGAAGGGGAAGACGGGCGGCGACTGGCATCCGGACTGGAAATTCAAGTTCACACTCGGTGAAAAAAGTGGTGTCTTTGAAGCATCGGTCCCTCTAAAGGATCTGGGTAAGACAGCACCGGCAAAGGGCACCGTTTGGGGCCTGCAGATTTACCGCTCCAAGATTGGCTCATTCCAGATGTTCAGTGGCGTTTATGATATGGTCGGCGGCGAGCATGGCAGTCGCCAGTTCGGACGAATCGTCTTTGACTAAGGAGCACTCATGACATCAAAAATCAAGCAACCCAAAATGGACTACGCCACAGTCAGTCCCTCAGTTGATCTGAAGAAAGCGCTTGTGGCAGTACCAGAATCATGCCCTGACGGAGTAATGAAAGCACTCTTATCTCTGATCAAAAGCTGTCACATGTCAGCAGATGCGCTTCGCCCTGCACGCGAGATCGATGTGACCGATCTCGAACGGCATCCGGTGATCGCCATAGGGCAGCTTGATAACAACCCATTGCTCGAGCGACTCTACCAACTGCGGCTCTGCTTCTTCGACGCGGCGTATCCCGGCGACGGTGGCTACGCAGTAACCACTGCCGCCAATGCCTTCGGGTTGGGCCAGGATGTCATCATGATTGGCGGTCACGACGAAAGTACCATGATTCACAGCATCAAAGCGTTTCAACGGGTCGTTCAAAAGAGCCGCGGACCCATTGGCTATGTGCACGAGGTCACCTGCAACGATCCCGTGCTGGGGTTGCACATCCACAAGAACCCGGAAGCACTCTGCACTAAACTGAAGGCAATGCTCAAACAGAATCCGACCTTGGCCAAAGAGGCTAATCACGACGCGACAGAGCAGGGCATGGTCCAGTACCTCACTGGAAAAGGGCGGGGCCTGGAGGTTTTTCGTGATTACTTTCTGCACTATATCAAACTCGGTCAGAAGCTGGGTACGTTTCCCGGGCACATGCTCTATAGCTCTTTCTGGAAGACCATCATTGTCTGGGATCTGGTTCAATGCGATCCAGTCTTCTCACCAGCCCAACGTCGCCAACTGACCGAGGGGTTCTTCCAGATTATGCTCTGGCTTCATAGCACTTACCCCAATAATATCGAGCAGCCTGAAGGTGAGATCCGTCACAACCACTGTACATACGAAGGCATCAGCCTCTACCTAGCCATGAACTACTTTAACAAGCACCACCGGATGTCGCCCTGGCCGGAGGTTGAAGCGGGTGTGGCCAATCTTTTCGAAGGACAGACACGCAGCTACAAAATCAATGACGATGCGTCTAGCTACAGTACCCAGGTGCCGCGTCATTTCTCTCTCTGGTTGCAGCACCAGGGGCGAAGCGATTACTTTGAAGAAGGACACATGCGGCGGCTGGCCGAAACCTATGTGGTCACCATGGACAACATGGGTTCGATCACCACCTACGGCGATGCTGGTGAGTACTCCAGCCCCGCACCTCGGCCTTTTCAATATAACGAGTGGATCCATATGGCCCACTGGTTCGATGGTGATCCAGAGTTGCGCTGGCTTATGAACTGGTCTCCCCGTAATGAGGGCATGCTTCCCAAAGCGGAAGGTAAAGAGAAGGTGCTACCCACCAGGCTGGTGGGCTGTCGCGGGGTCGAAGAACAGGGCTACTTTGTTGGTCGTTACTGCACGACGGACCAACGTACAGACTTTCCCTATTCCTTTGTCGGCGTGCGCCCCCTGATCCTGGATAAAGCGCCAGTGGAGTGGGTCCGTACACGGGCACTTGGTGAGAAGCGTACCATTCCCAAAGACGGCGTGTTTTTTGACAAACTGAGCATGCGCCCCTCCTTCCGGCCGCAGGATGAGTATCTCATGCTGGAAGGTACTGGCGCCTATATCCATGGCCATCAGGATGCAAATGCCATTATACGTCTCACATGGAAGGATCGCGTCTGGCTGGTGGACTGCGACTACCTGCGCGGCATGCCTGAAGAAACAAATGCGCTTAAAGTAATCTGTAACGGGTCCAGCATCGACAATCCGCCGCTCACCTGTCTAGAGACGTTCAGTGATTTACCGCTGACAGGTTTCACTCATACCACAGCTCGTGGCTATGGCGGGGGCGACTGGCATCGTAAGATTTTGTGGAGCAAAGGCGGATTCTTCCTGGTCCATGACAAATTCGAACTTTATCGGCAAGGCGACTACGCGCTTGAGCAGCGCTGGCGGGTCTTGGGAGAGACTCAACTGCGCGGTCAAGTTCTTAAAGCCGATCAATGCGGTGAAAGCTTTCACATTGCCGGTACCGCTGAAAGCACGCCCAGTCTTCAGTATGATACGCCGGAGTCTCTGGCAAGAGAAAGCAACTGGAGCAATTACCCTTACGCGGATGAAACTGTGACTGTACTCACCCGTAGCGCACGGGTGCAGGGCAAGGCTGGTAAGAGCACGTCTTTCTGCACTGTCCTCGCGCCACAGAAGCTCAGTGAAGTAATTCCCCATGGAAAGAATGCCTACAGCTTCAAGGTGGGCGGTCAATCCTCTTGGGCAGGTTTTGACTTACGTGGACGCGTGAGTGCCGACTTAAGTCTTACGGCAGACGCTCTTCTCTGGTCCAAAGAGCATCTGGCTGCCTTTGGTGTTAGCCGCTTTGAATTGGGGGATCTCAAGCTTTCTGCAAACAAAGCTCTGGATATTGAAATTGAAAAAGATCGTATGACACTGCGTGCAACAGAGGCAGTCACACTGCGGGCTAAAGGAAAAATTCCTGCCGGCTGGCCAGCCAATGGCATCTTGAAACTGGAGCCGGGCGAGTACCAACTCTCCTCTTCTCTTCGATTACCCGCACCGCCACAGCCGACTGAAAAGAGCAAAAAAGTCATCAAGAAGAACAGTGTCGATAAGAGCAATAAGGGTAAGATTATTTTGCCCGGCACCATCACTGCAATTGATGGTCAAAACGATCTGTTTCTTGGTATGCAGAATGGAAAGCTTCAGCGTCTGAATACAGACTGCAGCTTGGGTTGGTCAGCAAAACTTTCAGGAGCGATTACAGCTGTCGGACTGCGCCAGCTTGATGGGCAGACTTTGGCGGCTGCCATCAGCGACCGCGGTGAAGCTGCAATCTATGATGACGAAGGAAAGGTCAAACTGCAGTTTAAGGGTTTGATTATTGACAGTCCAGTGACCCAGGCCATACCCGTGATGCATAATGGTCGCCTTTGCATGGGGCTGACCACACCGAAATCACAAGGAGGAAACCAACGGGCTGATGGTGAGACCGCCGGACTCGGCGCAGGGCAGTTAGGGCTTGTGGATTCACGTGGCCGTCTACTTTGGCAGACCTCACCCTCTCACAGTAGTTCAGGACTGCTGCAGGCTGCACGCCGGGAGGATGGTCAGGATATCCTGGTCTGCGGTGCTCAGTATCACAACGGACTTTGGACCTACAACACAGACGGCAAGAAACTGGGAAGTCCATGGATGCGAATGGATGGCACGTGCCTCTGCATGACCGCAGTCGCAGTGGGACCGCTTTCCCGCGCAAGTGAGCCGGACCTTGTCTTTGGAACCCTTGGCCACACGGTTATTCATTTTCCTTTGCCCGGTGAAAATTCACGCTCGCAAAAGACTTATGGTCGGGGCAAGCCGTTCGCGGAAGCGCGCATGGCTGGCAGGATCCGGGCATTGCGCATCATCCAACAGGGCCGCTCGCGCAAAGTAGTGGCTGTGGATGCGGTTGGCATGGTCGCACACTTTGACAGCAAACTGCAACGCACATGTTTTGTGGATCTGGAAATGCCTGCGCCAGTGGCAACGGCCGCCATTGCAGCAGACGGTTCGATCTGTGCTGTGGACGAGACGGGTCATGTTGCCCGATTGGACGGCGATGGAACTGGAAAGCAGATCATAAAATTCACCGATGCTATTTCACATCTGGCTTTCTGCGGCAAGACAGCACTTGGTAATTTCAAGAACGGACTCAGAGCCCTATAGGAGCCAAATTAATATGACACCCGAAAGCTATTTCACCGGCGAACCGCTACGCATTGGCAACACGACGCAACTCCTGCTAGACAACGGCATCATTGAAGATGCCTGGGCGATTACCCGTACGCTTGAACAACCGAACCCCTTTCCCGGCAGTCCTTTGATCGTTGCAGACAAGCCCTGGGAACATGGAAGCGTCGGCGCACCGAGCGTGCTCTTTGATGAGGAGATGAAGCGCTACCGCTGCTGGTACCAGGTTTGGAGCATGCCTGCACACTCTGCAGAGCGCGTGGCCTGGGTCACGGGCAAGTACCATCACTCCCCCACCTACTCGATCCACTATGCTGAAAGCGAGGATGGTATTCATTGGGAGAAGCCACTGCTGGACGTTTGCCCGCACGAGCACTATGGCAAAACCAACATGGTCTACAAGGGCACGCATTTTCAGCGGGCCCAGGGCATTCAGGTGATCCGGCAGCCCGAGGCGCCGCCGGAGAAACGCTTCATGATGGTTGTCCTGGAAAAGGCGCCTGACAGCGAGGGCCAGCTCCAGAGCGGCGTTCACCTGGCCTATTCACCTGACGGTTTTTCCTGGACGCTCGACGCCCACACGATCCTCGATTATCACAGCGACTGTTTCAATCACATTGTCCATGATGCGGAGCGGGGTCGCTGGTTGCTCTACTGCCGACCCATCCAGATGTATGCTGCCCATCCCTATGGAGGGACGATGCCAGACGGCAAGACAGGCAGTCGGCACACGAAGCGCCGTATTGCCGTGGCCACAAGCACCGATCTCGTCAACTGGTCTTATCCACGCACTGTGCTATTTCCGGATGAACGGGACACACCAGACTACAACCAGTGCCACGTCTTTCGCTGTGCGAGCCACTTTATCATGCTCTACCAGGCCATGAATGGCGATACCGATGGCAGCGGTGATGTCCGCCTGGCCTACAGTCGCGATGGGCTGAACTTTGAACGTTTTCACGACCGCAAAGCCTTGATTCCACGCGGTCCAGAAGGCAGTTGGAGTGCGGGTGCAACCTATTCTTCTTGTGGGCCGGTCGCACATGGCGACAACATGCTTCTCTATTACAGCGCATCCGACCAACCGGAGAGCTCACCTACCAAGATCTCCAGTATCGGCGCGGTGCTCCTTCGCAGGGATCGCTTTGCGGCCTGCGAGGCCGGCAGTGAGCCAGGCTTTCTATTGACGCGTGAATTTATACTCGAGGGCGATCGACTCATTCTGAATGCCAGAGGAACAGCCGTTCCCGGTGAGGAAACCTACCTCAAGGTCGAGATCTGTCAGCATCCGCCCCTGGGCAAGAGTGATGGCTTCACCCAGGCCTGCGAGGGTTTTGAAATGGAGAACTGCCGTCCAACTGCGCAGAATGGTATGGACATCCCCGTGTTATGGAAGGGTACAGGTGCAGACCTCAGCAGGCTTAAAGGCCAGCCGGTCTACTTGCGTTTTCAGATTAAGAATTGCAGCCTCTTCAGTTTTCGGATTGAAGCATGACAATTTATAAATTTAAAGGAAGGAGACTATCATGCGCTTAGGACTCATTGGACTGGGGCGATTCTCTCAGCAACAGCACAC
>JABSQK010000675.1 GCA_013215875.1 Lentisphaeria bacterium | reverse complement strand
CTTTTCGAAAATTGAAAACCTTTATAGCCACCGCCTTTGGCTGATTTACTGTGATTGCTACCTTTGAGATCTTTGATATAGATGGTATTTTTTTTCGTTTTTGGGTCTTTCCGATAATAAACAAGGCGCTTTGAATTAAAATCAAGTACTCGGCCATACATCGTGAGTTTGAAGCTAGACGTTTTGTGAATTGGTAGTTGGCCTCTTTTCCTATTTAACACCACTACAGGAGGGTGAAATTGAGGAGACTTGCCAGATATTGAATAAAGCTCTATTGCCTCATAGAGACCAATTTTCCTCTTAGCTACTTTTAAATACTCTAGTAACTTTTTTTTATTTTGGCACACATAAGCCAGCTTATCACCATAATTAACAAGATCTGTGAATCGTAAGTCTTTGCCATCCTTATCAATTATTTTATTATTTTCAATTATTACCCGGGTAGAATTTTTACTATTTTGCTGTCCCGCAATAATTGCCCATGACTTTTTTTTGTTATATATAATGGGTTTGGTTATCATTTTATACCCTTTAAGAAAGGCAATCTCTTTACCATTGAAAATAATTATTATTTTATTTTTATTCTCTTTGCTAATTGCAGAGATAAATGAATATCTTCCTGATATAAATGTTTGTTGTGTGAGAACCTTGCTGTAAGGGCCATAGATTTTTCCCCTCAACAAGTAATACTCCTCATTATTGACCTTGTAGGAGAAATTAAAATTATCTTTTTTTGCTACATTATTTTTAAAATTGCCAAGTGCCTCATCCAGTCTGCCTTCAGGCAGATCAATATCAATTATAGATCCATTTAAGTTCATTTTAACTTCACCTTCTTTTCCGTAAGTGAAAACATAGCCTTTTGCTACCCCTTGTAGAACATGGGAGATATAAAACCTGCCGCCGGTGATAAATATTTCGCGGATATTTTTGTATATTTTTCCATTCAGTTTTATGATTCTTTTTTCGTCATTGTAACAGAGGATCTCATTCCCGATATAAACGACTTTATAGCGCATTGTTGATATGCCATCAATAACAGTGGTTTCGCTCTTTTTCTTTTCTGAATAACTATTATAAGAAAAATAGCCCCCACTATTACTGCAGTGAAGATTTAATATATTGGCCTTTTGTTTTTTCTTTAGTTTGCCATTCTTTATTAGATAAACCAGCTTTTCACCATCAGGGCCTTCCCTTTTCACTGTGTGATAAATATCTTTAGAATTTCGAGGCGATGCAATCGAATCGTATTCGTCAACGACTAATCGCCCGTTCATATAGAAGCCTTCTTTATCTTTATAGCTGATAATTTTCTGATTATCTGAAACCCGAAAATGCTTCCTCTCATCGCTGACTAGCCAAGGGAATTTCTTCATTTTTTTAGGGCGAGAATACCCATAAGTATCGGTAAATGCAATGGAATTTTTGACTGTTTCGATTGAACCGGCGATTGTTTCTTCACCGTCTCGCTTTGATTTCGAATCTAATTTATTCTTCAAATTTTCCCTGGTTTGTGTCACAAGGAAATACCCCCCAATTCCAATTACAATTACAATTACACAAACGACAATTACGATAACGACTAACAGTGCACCAATTTTGCCTTTTTTAG
Organism: Lentisphaeria bacterium; assembly: GCA_013215875.1. Lineage (GTDB taxonomy): Bacteria > Verrucomicrobiota > Lentisphaeria > JABSQK01 > JABSQK01 > JABSQK01. Next base: position 970 of record JABSQK010000675.1, on the reverse strand, counting down.
ATTCAGTATCCGGTTTTGGTTTTCGTTCGAGACCATGGACAGTTTTATGAACTTTTTTATTTGCCTGATTTGTGCCGCACTTTATACACATCACCGCATTTCCGCCCAAAGGCTCCTGGCAATTGATACAAAGCTTCGCATCTGCAGCCCCAGCACTGCTCTCTGAGTCGCTGGCTTCTTCCTTTTTCTCCTCATCTTCACCAACAAAAAAACGGTGTTCGCAGTTTTTACAATTCACTTCTTTGCGTTTATTAGATAGGGAAAGTACGTCAAATTCTTCATTACATTCAGGGCATTTTACTAACATTTATATTCCAATACTTTTATATCTTCTTACTATTCCTGGCCTCAATCAAGGTTAGCAATCATTTAATCATTTTAAACCCGGAAAATATAAATAATGAGATTTAGCCCTTTACTGCAAGCAGCTCCTGAATAATCGGCACAAGTCGATCAGATATTTGCTTCATGCCGGCATCGCTTGGATGTACACCATCGCTCATAAGGTCCGGTGAATTCAAAAGGTCAGGCCCGTATACACAAGGAACACCAATTTCTTTGGCACATTCCAGCAATCCAGTACGGTAATCTTCCCGGCAATTTCCCAGGCTATCGAGTTTTTCCTCATCACCTGGTACAAAATCCGGCATTGGGGTGATTAGCAGAATCTTAGCATTCGGAAATGCCCGGCGATTCCACTCAACCAGCTTGGCCGCATTCTCGCGAAGCTGTGGTACCAGGTGCCAGCAAAAATCATTGGTGCCATATTTGATGGTAATCAGGTTGAAATCACCTGGCACGGGAATAGATGATAAGCCCTCGTCTAGACAGGCACCACCAACACCCAGGTTATGAATGTCTGCATCCAGTGCGAGCGCTACTTGCCCCAGCCATGTTTGACTTGGTAGTGTTGCATTTAGCCCCTGAGTGATAGAATCGCCATAGGCCAAGCAACGAATCTTGCTGGGCG
>JABSQK010000674.1 GCA_013215875.1 Lentisphaeria bacterium | reverse complement strand
ACACGTGGAAAAAAGGTAGTTGAGATTCTGGCATCACCTGTCAGGGTCAACCTCCGTTCGCGAGGCAAAAAATTAAAAGTGACTTCCTCTAAAAGTGTTAAAATCAACTTGCTTGATCAAGCTCATGGCGAAGTCCTTGGAGAATCTGTGGTCGATGAAGGCTTGAAAATCTCCGTACGGGGTAAATTAGAATTCGATGGTTTTTATCGCATGCAAGTTACGATTACCCCTCCAGCGAGAGGCGTGATGATCGATTCTCTTGATATTTCGGTGGCACTGACGAATGAGCAGGCGGTATTGTTTAATGCCGGCTCAGACCAAATGCGTTCACAGAAAACTTTTCTGGATATTGAAAAGAAAAATGATGGAGTTTTATGGGATTCAATTAATGCGATAACGGTCGGAAAAGAACAAAAACTTACCGCTGTTAAACGAAATAACCCGATCTGGCCACATGTATGGGTTGGAAATGATGATCGGGGCATTGCGATGATGGTGGAAAACACCAGGAGTTGGTTGATTGATCGGAATAAACCGGTCATGGATCTCGTGCGAAAAGAGGGCGTGACCACTCTCCGCCTGATTCTTGTGAATAAACCTGTATTGATGAATAAAAGCATTACCGCTGATTTTTCATTACAGGCGACGCCAGTCCGTCCTCGTCCAGCGGGTGGAAGTTGGAAAAAAGAGGAGTGGTACGGTTGGGGGTATTTTGATAATGCAGTGATTGCTCATGATATTGAACCAGGTTCCGTTACTAAGGAAACGGCAGAAGCGAATCCGTGGTATCGTACGGAAGAAGCCCTTCAGCAGAATCGTTGGTGGAAATATGGCTGTATGCAAACCCATCGTATATCTCAAAACGATCCCGTTTATGGCGAGATGATTCGGCTGACGGCCGACGAATGGTCTGTTGGTTTGTATACCCCTTCCCATATTGATTTCCTTTTGTGGTCGTATAAAAAATGGCATGACAAAGAGAGTATGGATGGCCTCTACTTTGATAATACTTTCCCTCAGAGTTCTAGTTCCCTGGGCAGTGGGTTGGGGTGGATTGATGAAAAGGGGAAAAGACAAAGCAGTTACAATGTCTTTTTGCAGCGTGAATTTATGAAACGGCTGCACCATTACCTACAATCCGTGGGACCACTTCCAGTGCTCAAGATACACAGTACCGATTGCGCAGCGATTGGTTATATGGGTTTTGGTGATTTCTGGATGGATGGAGAAAATGGAGGTTATACACCTCATGGCGAGCAGGTGGAACACGATAAGGGCAAGAAAGTGATTGATTTTGTCGATCGCTGGTACAACCCAACGGGTATGACCGATTTGCGGATCATGTTGGGGAAACAATGGGGCGTAATACATCATTATCTTTACTCGTGGGGTTTTGAATCCACTTATGCCATCTTGGGAATGTTTGACCTAGAAAAGAACTACCGGGCTATGGGTAAAAAGCCTTTTCATGAATTTGGTCGTTTTGAAAAAGATATTGAGTTTATTCCCTACTGGTCAAATAAAAAAGTAGGAAAATGGTTAGAGAACGGAGAGGATATTTTTGTTACTGCATGGAAGCGAGCAGGGAAGGTACGACTTTTGATTAGTAACCTAAGTTCAGAAGACCGAGCTGTATCGTTCAAGGTAGACCTTCAGGCTTTGGGCTTGAGCAATACAGCTATAGTTATGGATGAGCGGGAGGGGAGCGAACTTGATTTTACCGATAGCACCCTTAAAAAAATTAATATTCCCCGTCACGACTATACGACGCTCATTATTGCTAAAAAAGGGTTATATACACCATTGCCACAAAACCTTGGACACAAACTGTCCCCCCCCGCAAAGCTATGGATCAATGAGTATTGTGATAACTTTTCTCAATTAAAATCTAATTGGGCTAAAAATGCCTCTCCTAATATTACTAAAGCAACGGTAGATCATGGCGTGGAAAGTCCGGCTTTTAGTATTATGTCAGGATACCTTAGAATTAGAACTTCAAGCTATATTTATTCTAACCTCAAACAGAAATTCAATCAGGATAACTGTTCAGTCCAGATCAAGGTGAGAGATTATGTTGGTAAATATGCGATTGGATATGGTCCAGGTTTACACCTATACTGGGGCAATGGTGCTTCTGTTCATTTGACAGTGGGCCCTGGAATTGGTTTAAAAAGTCAAGTTCATCGCTTTCATACCTGGTCTATGGTGAATGGTAAAAAAGTTTTTGAAAAATATGGCGATTTGATCGCCAAAGTCAATTGGCTTAAGATTGAATTGAATAATGAGAAGATATGCTTTTATACCAGCAATGACGCTAAGGAATGGTCGCCTTTATCTAGACATAAGCGAGATGCTTTCATCGGTGCCGCGCAAGTTCTTGCCGTTGGCCATGGGGAAGATAAAGACGTGTACCTCGAAGGGTATTCTTTTGACTCTTTTTTCAAAGACCTGATCGTTGCAAAATTAAAAGAGTAGAGAATGAATATTATAAAACTATACTTATTATCGATAAAATTCGTTGTTGATAATCATGTGTTAAAGGGATATTAAATGAAAAGTGATAGTCTGAACAAGTTAGACAATCAAAATTCCTATCAACCTAATTATGGAGCCTTTATGAAAACTACTTTTCTGTTATTATTCATCCTCGCGGTCCTGCTCAGCGGATGTCAATCCACCAGCTCGGACAAGGCCGAAGCCCCCTTTGTTCCCGACCCCGCCCATCTGGATCTGATCAAACGGGTTGAAGCCGGGATCATCGATATCAATCACCCCGGTCGCGAGTATGCCAATAGCCTGCGAGGAAAACATTACAAGGAGTGGTTTCACTATATGAAGACAGGCAAGAAGAAGCCTGTAGGCGGCTGGAGTATGGCAGGCGTTGTCAAGGACAGTGAAAAACTTTTGAAACTGGTCGAAGTGGGCAAGACCTGGCCCAAGCCCGGGGAGTATAAGATCCCTAAAACTAAGAAAGCCCCGACAATCGATGGCAAGCTGGACGATGAGGCCTGGAAAAATGCCGCAACCTGGAATGATATTTACCCCTATAACAAATCGAAAAAAGGAGGTCCAAAGACAACTTGGAAGATTACTTGGGATGACAAAAACCTATACTTTGCTTTCGACTGCAAAGATACAGACGTCACGGCAAAAAAACGCAAGCGGGACGGACACATCTACCAAGACGACTGCGTCGAAATCATGATCATGCCCGAGTTTAAATTTCGTACCTATTGGGAGATTATCATTGCCCCCAACGGGTCGGTCTATGACTCCGTTCAATGTAAAAATGTTAACCAATGGGGTCTGCACGCCGACACAAAACTGACTCTTCCCGGACTGAAGCACGCGCAAGTTATCGATGGCACGATTAATAATCCAAAAGATGTCGACAAGGGTTACACCGTGGAAGTTGCCGTGCCATTTTCAGCGCTCCCGGAATACTCTCGAGCCACACCCAAAGTCGGGCATCGCTTGAACTTCGTCCTGATTCGCCTGGACCGTAATTACGGAAAATTTACCCCCTATGCTTTTCGTCCCCTGCAGGCCTGGGGGCACAATATCTGGAACCACGCAGTCATGGAACTGGCAGACTAGTCTTACAGTTCCATGACTGCGCAGCGCCTGGTTAAATCACCCGAGCCATTGTCAGGAGCATCAGTTTCTTGTTTTGGAAAACACGGATTTCCTGTCCCTGATAGACTTTAATGAAACATTATCCGGTACTACCAGCCAGCGGATAGGGGAGCTTTGTGAACAAATCGGCAAAACCAGTATTTCAGATGACGTCAACTTGT
>JABSQK010000673.1 GCA_013215875.1 Lentisphaeria bacterium | reverse complement strand
TTCGAGTAAAAAATATAATCCAAAAATGCGCAAAGATATGAACCAGGATTCAATGGATATGATATATGACAGAAATAATAAATAGATTAAACTGAATAGCAATTAGCTGCATCTTCTGAGATGCAGCTAAACTATTTACCAAATATGAATATAAAAAAACTTTACATTTACTCAGCTTTAACTGTCATCGCTATAACTGCCTTGTCAGTTTTTTCCATTCGGGCTATTCGCATGGAAGAAGATTTTTTGCGTCATCAGGAACAATTGAATAAAGAGCGCGAACTGACGATCCTTACCGAGCAAGTCAAACTCTATGCCGAAACAACCCGCCAGGATGTTTTATTGGGTTTGCAAAATATCAATTTCAATACGATGGAAAATGATTTAATCAGACGCCAGAACAAGGACCCGCTTATTCGCAATGTATTTATCTGGAATGATCAAAAAGGATTGAGTTACCCGAGAGACTTTTTTCGGGGGTCCCGGGAAAAACTCGAATTTATAAATCGCTACAAGGCCTTGCTTGAAGGAAAAATAAAATGGCAAAAAGACAATGAAATCCAAGTTATCAAGGCACCAAATAAAAAAGCCGCCCAATATAAAATTGTTTCAAATGCATTAGAGGATGTCAGTCAAAGTATCAGTGAGCGATATGTTTTGAATGACAATGCACTTCAACAACGAGGCCAGGTTCAAAGTTATTATCAGAGTCCTGATACGCAAAATATCAAAATGGAGAGCGGGTGGATCCCTTGGTTTGACGGAAATCGTCTCTATCAACTCATTTGGGTGCGACGCGGTTCTACCGTCTATGGTGCGGAAATAGAGCAAATGAATTTTATTGCAACTCTGATTACTTCATTTCCTAAAATGTCAGAAAATACTAGCTGTAAATTAATTAATGGAAGCAATGAGGTCTTTCATCAGGCGGGTAAAAGTTTGTCAAAGAAAAAGAATACCCATAAATTTGTCAACAGTTTAGCCCCCGCCCTGCCCCATTGGGAAATTCAATATGAGTTTATATTACCATCACATAACAAGCGTGTTTCCAGCAGTAGTCTAATTCTTATTCTATTACTTATTTTCATAGTAGGTGGAATCTTTATGCTTATCTTTCAAACCCGTAAATCCTATATCGATGCTCTACAAAAAAGTAATTTCGTTTCAAATGTATCGCATGAATTAAAAACCCCTTTAACCAGTATTCGTATGTACGCTGAACTGCTCGCTGCAAAAAAAGAAATTCCCTCTGACAAACAAGAAAAATATGTCTCGGTTATCATCAACGAAAGCCAGCGCCTCACCCGCCTGGTAAATAATGTATTAAACTTCAGTCGACTCGACCGAGGACAACATAAATACAGTTTCCAAATGCTAAGGCTCGATAAATTATTAGAAGAAATTATCGATAGCCAACAGATGATTCTTCAACTCTCAGAAATCGAAACCATTATATCGTGCCCTGAAATTGAGATAGAAACAGATCGCGATGTGATTGAACAGGTGCTGATAAACCTCATCGATAATACCTGCAAATATGCCGCGGAAGGAAAATCTCTGGAAATATTAGTCGCCCAGGAATCAAGCAAAACAATTATTGAGATCCTCGATAAGGGACCCGGAATTCCTGAAAAGAAGCTCAAACATATTTTTACAAAGTTTTATCAGGCGGACAGTTCACTCACCGACAAAGCAGAAGGTGTGGGCCTAGGGCTGAGTATCTGCCAGCAATTACTAAGCGCAATGAATGCATCTATAAGATGTCAAAATAGACAAAACGGTACGGGTACATCGTTTAAAATAGAACTAAATGGGAGAACAAAATGACACATATATTAATAGCTGAAGACGATAAAAATATACGCGAAGGTTTAATTGATACCCTTGAGATGGAAGACTACCAGGTGACAGATTGCGCCAATGGACAGGATGCAATCGATATCGCAATGAAAGATGATTTCGACCTGATTCTTCTCGATGTCATGATGCCAATAAAAACCGGCTTCGATGTCTGCCGGGAAATTCGCGCCGCCAAAAAACAAACCCCGGTAATTTTTCTTACCGCCAAAGGTGAAGAGATAGACAAAGTTCTTGGATTGGAATTTGGCGCCGATGACTATATAACAAAACCATTTGGCATACGTGAACTTGTCGCCCGTATCAAAGCCGTATTACGCCGCAGTGCAACGGTGGTCGAGATTGATGAAGCTGCCAGTTTTGATTTTGGTGAAGCGACCATATTTCGTCGTAAATATACCGGCGATTTAAATGGAACAAGCTTCGATCTCTCGTCTAAAGAAATGGATCTCTTAAAAACGTTTCATCAGCACCCCGGAGAAACATTAACGCGTAACGACTTGTTGAAGATGGTGTGGGAAACAGAATATGGTGATTATAGCCGTACTCTCGACCA
>JABSQK010000672.1 GCA_013215875.1 Lentisphaeria bacterium | reverse complement strand
TGCTGTCTCTGCAGTGTCAGCGCTACGGTTGACGATGTGAATTGTCGCTCCACTTAGGCCCAGTTCCCGGGCAATTGCCAGACCGATTCCTTTTGCCCCGCCGGTAACGATTGCTACCTTATCGTTTAGCTCCATTTAGTCCTCCAGTGAATGTTACCATTTTAATATTGTTGAACCCCAGGTAAGTCCACCACCAAAGGCGACAAAGAGTATATGATCGCCACGCTTAATTTTGTCAGCCCGGACGAGTTCATCCAGGGCAATCGGTATAGAGGCAGCCGATGTATTGCCATAGCGATGCACATTGATGTAGCACTTATCCTTATTGATTCCCAGGCGATCGCCCACCGCGGCAATGATTCTCAGATTTGCCTGATGAGGGATAATCCAGTCGATATCATCAATCGTCAAATTTGCCTGTTCCAGGGAAATCTTTGCAGATGAAACCATTGAGTTTACAGCGATCTTAAATACTTCTTTGCCAGACATTTCGAGGCAATTCTGTTTGTTCTGGAGCTTTTCCACTGTTAAGGGGTCCGCCGTTCCTCCCGATTGAACGTGAAGGATATCGGTATATTCACCATTGCTTCCTGTATCTGATGCAACAAAGCAATTTTCGCTTTCGGGACATTGTGCAAGAACGACGGCACCGGCACCATCACCAAATAAAACACAGGTAGTTCGGTCATCCCAATTGACAACGGAGGAGAGCATTTCAGCACCTATGAGCAGAGCCCGTTTGTATAATCCTGTCTGTATCATGCTGGCAGCAATTTGAAAGCCAAAGACAAAACCACTGCATGCCGCTTCAATGGAGAAACAGGAAGCATTTACTGCGCCTATCTTTTTTTGTACAAAACAGGCAGTATTCGGAAATATTTTATCTGGCGAAAGCGTGGCTACGAGGATTAAATCAATTTCTTCGGGTTTTACATTTGCCTCTTCCATGGCCCGCAATGCTGCCTGGGTGCCCATGTCTGATGTGGCTTCATCTTCCGCGGCGATGTGCCGTGTTTCGATGCCCGTACGGGTACGAATCCATTCATCGGTCGTATCGACGATCTTCTCCAGATCAAAATTTGTTAAGACGCGTTCTGGTAAATAGCGCCCTGTTGCAAGGACTTTTACTCCGTATGCCATATTACTCCTCAAAGTGGATGATTTCATCCCAGTTGACTTCTGATATTTTTTGTGAAATTAGACCGTTCACATTATTGTCGACCAACTGGTAGGCAATTCTAATCGCGTTTTTAATTGCAATTGGTGAACTGGAACCATGGCCAATGATACATGTGCCATTTACTCCCAGGAGCGGTGCACCGCCATATTGGTCCTTGTCTGTCACTACTTTTAGCTCCTCAAATGCCTTACGTGAAAGTAAGGCCCCAGTCATGCGCATGGGGTTTTTTGTCAGCCCTTCTTTCAATAAACTTGTAATTGTTTTAGCAATACTTTCGCAACTTTTCAATACAACGTTGCCAACAAAACCATCACATATAACCACATCCACATTGCCATTAAACATATCGCTACCTTCAATATTACCAACAAAATTTACCGGCATTTTCTGAATGATATCGAACGCTTTTTTGCTTAATTCATTTCCCTTTCCGCTCTCAGCACCCACACTTAATATGCCCACGCGTGGATTTTCCACTTTGAGGATGAGTTTTGAATAGATTTCGCCAAGGATGGCAAACTGGGCAAGGTTTATGGGTTTGCAATCCATGGTTGCGCCCACATCGAGTATGACAAACTTACCTTTGTTCGATGGAAATACTGTGGCAATAGCCGGCCGGTCGATACCTTCCAGGGTGCGGTTCTGCACGACTGTACTGGCTACACATGCACCTGTATGGCCGGCGCTGACAATCGCATCGACTTCTTTATTTTTTAAAAGTTTCGAAGCAATAGTTATCGATGAATCTTTTTTCTGCCTGAGCGCGACGGTGGCCGGTTCACACATATCCACTACTTGCGAGGCATGAACAATTTCTATTCGCTTATCGTCTGCTATGTGGAGTTTGACAAGCTCTGCCTTTATCTCATCTTCTCTGCCAGTGAGCACGATGGTCATATCCGGCATTTCTTCCAAAGCCAGCTTTACCCCTGCGATTGGATTTTCCAATCCAAAATCACCACCCATAGCATCTACGGCAATCTTCATAACTTTAAATTATCCAATTCAGTCCAGGGATTTTTTTCTGGAACCGGCTTCTTATCTTCTGTTTCCACCAACGCGAGATAATTCTCACAGTTATCTGAATCATCACATGATATTTTAAATGGAAAACCCATGACAATATCTTCACGGATCAGTTCCGTCAGATCGACTTCACGTGGAATTGGCGCCTCAATAAGCTGGTAAATTTCTTCCAGATGAATCTTTTTCTCCACCGTAACAAGACAATTATCACAGACACAGTTGAGCGCAATAAAGGCAGTTCCAGAGATCAACAATCCGCCATCAAGCATCTGCAACAATAATGTATATTCGATATCTTTTTCAGTTGAAAACCGGGGATCATTGCCAATGTCCAGGCATGCGGAATCGAGCAATCCCTCGACCTGTAAACCATCGACGCCAATTTCATCTGTTGATATAACTATTTTTGTGTGTTTGTCCATCTGGATAAAAGCTTCTTTAGCCTCGTTATGCTGTTCTGCCTCAAACTCAAAATTTTGTCTTCTGCTAATAAACGCAGAAGCGCCGATTTAACAAGTAAATTCGAATAATATATACAGGTTGACTGCTAAGGCTTCTATGCTAGGGTATTTGACTGGTAGATTTAGGGAAAATAAACAACAGATTTTAATGCAGGCGGGATGCAAAAATGTCTAAAGTGATGGTTTTCATAGATGGTACTTGGTTGTACTATAGTAAAAATAAGCTTGGGGAAGCGCAGTCAGATGACTTTAATATAGACTACGGTAAGCTTCCAAAAATATTAGCACAAGAAATCAGCAAACAAATGGACAACATTCAGCTCGATGTGGTCCGCTCCTTTTTATTCGGTAGTTATGCATGGAATTTCGATGAACGAGATGCCGAATTCGTTGACCGACAGAAAGATTTCTTTTCAATGCTGAAAGAGCGTTATCACTATACTGTAGATATTTTTCCAATTAATTTTAAAGGTCGTCGTTTACGCAAGAGTGACAGGGATAGCGATGATACATTTGAACCTCGCGAAAAATGTGTCGATATTTCCCTGGCTTCCTCGCTGATGTACCATGCCGCAATTCCCAACGCATTCGATATTGCCCTGGTTGTTATTGGCGACCAAAATTTTGCCCCGGTATTGAGAACAGCACGTATGCTTGGAAAACGAGTTGCCATAGCAAGTGTGAAAACCTGTTGTTGTATGGAATTTAGCGATCCCTATAATAGTGCCGATATAAAAGACTTCGATATTATCTGGCTGGATGATTTGCTGCCTAGTCTTGAGCTGCAATTCAAACGCAAGCAACTAAGGTGCGAATCACCTCTGCATAATTCAGATGAACTTGCCTGGACCACTTATGACCCGCGTAAGGGCGAAAAGTTTTACTGTGATGACTGCCGTAGTCAATTTAGCCAAAACCGCGATAAATATGTTGCCAGTATTGAAAGTTTTCCGTCTTCAAATGCCGATGAAGAAATCATTCCGGAAATATATGACATTCCGGAAATGGAAATCGCCGGCTTCATAAAAACGAAATTTTCAGACAGAGGCTTTGGATTTATCCACGGCGAAGATGGTTATGATTATTTCTTCCATCTTTCGGATCTGCACAGAGAATTGGATTTCGAATTCATGGAAGATGGGATGCCAGTTTTGTTTGAAATTACCAAGCCATCTGTTTCTGGCAAAGCTGGTGCAGCACAAAATATTCGCTCTGGCGAGTTCATCAATGACGAAGATGATATGGAATTTGACGGCATTATAGAGCAGGAAGAAATACCAAATTATTAATTGGAAAATTTCTGCTCTCTTTCTCATATGAGGCTCAGATTATAAACATGAGCTAAACCCTCTTGACTTTAACTTTTATTTTTATTAAAATATAGTTTAAATATCAGTTTTGAGTCCTATAATCAAAACTAAAATGAAGGGATAAATTATGAAATATCTAGCATTTGTTATCGCACTAATAAGTCAATTTCAGCTTTATGCGCAATTCAGCGAGCCCATCCAAAATGAAGTGAAAACCAATGAGTTAGCACAAATGGGTGAATTTCAGCTTCTTGCACTCGCTCGTGGAGGGCCTGTTTCTTACGATGAGCTGCTTATAAATAAAGTGAAAACTGCCAATACCTGTGAACGAGTGATCAAGGGTATAAAAGGGTCGACTATTCCTAAAGCAGGTGCATTCAGTTTTGAACTCGCAGAACTCGCTATCAGCTATGCCGATACAGAAAATGAGACACTGGGTTTTGATGGTGACATGAGTGAACTAAGCATTGCGACTTTGGGAGCACTTGGAGACAATTTCATATTAGCACTAAATATGGGCCATGGTATACATAGTAACGAACTGGGTATTTGGGATCATGATCTATCCGATACCTTCATGCAAGTGCAACTCCTCTATCGCCTGGGCGAACAATTCACTTTTGGACCATTTATTGAATATGCCTATATCGACATCGATACAGATGCGCCAGGGCTGGGTGGTTCCGACGATGTTGTTGCCGCAGGACTCAGTGCAAACTTCGTACAGGAGATGGGTGAGCAACTCTATTTATCAAGTAGTTTCGCCTTAGCATCTATGAACAAAGATCACTTTGGTGAAGTATTTGAAGATGAAGATACAGCATTTGCAGTCTCATTGGCCCTGGATAAAATTATCGAAGACTACAGCCTGTCTTTATTTGCCTATTACTTTACTTTCCTCGACAACATTTCCGGGTTGGATGGGCACTATTGGCAAGGTTCCTTTGCCGCTGCAAAGCAGGTTTCTGATACTGTCGAAGCATCGCTCGAATATTCCACATATTTTGAGAGTGATGATTACGAGGAAGACCGTGTTACACTCTACCTAAGTTATCGCTTCTAGAAACGACGTTTTATTTTTTCAACTTATATGAATGTATATTGCCATCGGCGAGAGCAACAATCATGTATTTGCTGAGCAATGTTACGGCAGTGATATCCTGATAAAGCTGCTTGGCATAGATCACTTTATTTTCTTTAATTATTTCCAGGTAGCCACCCCAATAGATGTAGAGCTCCGCATTTCCCAGGTTGTAACAAAACTTTAGAAGACGGTCATCATAACGGGATTGAGTAGATATCTCTTTAAGAAAACCGTGCTTTCCTTCAATAGCATCCATACGAAAAATGTTACCCTTATAGTCAATTGAATAGGCTCTGCCGTCTTTGGTCTCTACTTGAACAACGCCGTCCAGTGACTGCATCTTTACCGCATAGTCTGCCAACACCTTTTTCCACATAAGTGGCGGCTTTCTTGGAATAGTCGCTTCAATTGCTGCCTTTATATTGCTTCTGACAGGGACTTTATTTTTTGATGGAAATTTCATTCCTGCCATAATTTCAAATAATGAGCCCGCCGCTTCCATCATGCCATCCATGTCATGGGCAACTAAACAGAGAGAGTCTTGCATGCGTCCCACTGCACCTCGCTGCCAGGATAAATAGCCCCGCCCAGTTCCAGGAAACTTATTTTTTACCGGTATAAATGGTAAGTAAAGTTTATCAACCATGTAGTTTATTACCGGGTTGTCCTCCGGATTGCCTATGACTATTACCGGGCCTTTTACATCAAATCCACTATGGCCAAGACTGTTTTTAGCACCGGGTTTTATCTGGCCGCTGCCTGCATAATCCAGCCCAACCCAGGTTGCAGCCTCTTCTTTTGTTAAACTGCGAGGATTATTAATTTGTGTCGCATCTTTGATGACGAACTCAATACCGTACGGTTTCATATATTTTATCAGATGATCTGCAGCAGTTCGAGCAAAAATACTGCTGCCGATAATAATTGTGACGGACTGGTGATTTTTGAAAAACCGGTAGATCCGTTCATCATCGCCATTGAAGTATACGGCTTTGCGAAATTGCATCCCAAGTGCTGTCATTTTGCGCGTAGCTTCCAGGTTTATCGATTGTTTGATGCGGGTCTCACCGAGCAATTCTTTTATTCGAATGGTCCATTTCCCGATTGCATCATTTGCAGCAAGTTTGAGCGAAATCGTGCAGGTGCCATTTTTTGTCGCCCGGTATAAATGAAAGCGCTTTACCCGCAGCGAGTCGGTAATGGTTATTTCCAGAGGTATCGTTCCGGCAAAAATTTTACCGCTTTCTTTTAATACAGCAATGCTTAAATTTAAGAGATAGGGATGACCACTGTTTTGATTTTTACTTGTAGTTGCTTTAATCAGTATGGGACTCAGTATCGGTTCTGAGGTCACTGCCCAGACGCGCATTTGACCCGCACTAAAGGTGAATTTTGCTTCGCTGTATTTTCCCGCACTTGTGAACATACTTTCTATGCCACCATTTATCGCATTGTAAACAGGCTTGCCAGATGTTTCAAAGGCAATGTTTGTAGTCACAGCTTTAAACCCAAGTCGCCCTTGTTTGGATCATGGCTTGCATTTACTGCAAAATAATAGCTAATATCACCATCACTATATTTAGTTGCTGAGATGCCACGTGAAGAAGAAAATAAGATGGGCTTGATCTTTGCCTTATCAAACTGGGTCTTTAAAGCATCTGCCAATACCTTTGCCGCTTTTAATTGCTCAGTCAGGGT
>JABSQK010000671.1 GCA_013215875.1 Lentisphaeria bacterium | reverse complement strand
TCAGAAACTAAGAATAAAAAATGCAGTTTTTGCCCCTATCATTGTCAAAAAAAATGTAGTTGGTCTTTGTTTTTGTGGCCGAACAACAACGACTCACTTCACATCTGTTGAAAAAGATCATATCGAAAAAGTTGCGAAACACATCGCTTCTGTATTCCAGAATATCAAATCTTGAATATGTCTGATTTACATTAAAAATTACGGGCTTAGACGCTTAATCAATCCACGCATATCATCGAAGCAATCTGCCTCTATCTCTTTCTCCACGCCTGATGGATCTGTGTACTGCAATCGTACGGCGTGCAAAGCCTGATTCTTTATCCGCAGCACCCGCCAGTCGTCATCGGTCATCACATGTTTGACAAAGCGGATATAGAGCTGGTCATCTACTCCGTAGATTTTATCGCCTACCAGTGGATGGCCCAATGAGCACAGGCTTGCGCGCAGCTGATGCAGGCGACCCGTTTCCGGTTTGCAGCGCAACAAAGTCAATTCACCATCACCTGAAATTTTTTCAAAAGCAGTACGCACATCTTCCTTGCCTTCGGTTTCAGAAAAGGCGCGCTTCTTTAGCACGTCACTATCAATTGCTTGATGCATAAAACCATTCGCAGTAAATGTCTCTGGTGTATCGCCTTCGACAATTGCCAGATACTCTTTCTTAATCGTGCGGGCTTCGAACTGTTGTGAAAAGAATCGTCCGGTGTGTTTATTTTTACTGACAATAATTTAGCCGGACGTTTCCCGGTCGAGGCGATTGGCGAATCGTACCTTGCCGTATTCTTCCTTCAAAAGAAACCACAGGGTATGTTTATAATAACGCCCGGCAGGATGCACTGGAATATCCGGTGGTTTATTGAGGATAAAGTAATCCTCATATTCCTCGAGTATTTCATAGTTGGGATTGTAAGGCGGTTCTTCGAGACTGATCGGCTGATATTCTACATCATCCTTATCCTGCACTATATAGTCGGCTTTTGCTGGATGCCCCTTCACTAAAACACGTTTGTCTTTTATAAGCTCATCCCATTCATCGTAGCTGTGGTATGTGAAACGGGCAGCGAGGTAATCGTGTATGCGCTGCCCTGCTTCTTCTTTCCGTATATAAATGCAGCAGTGTCGCTCTGTGGAATCTTTTTTCAGACCTGCACCTTTTTTACCGCGGCATAGAGATTGCTGAACAATTCATCGAGAACAGATGCCGCACAAGATGAATATGCCACACGTATGAGACCGGCAGCAACGATTAAGCCCGTATCATACTCAGCCAGTAAAAGCTGGCGAACAGTTTCCGGATCGGCCGATTTCAGCTTTACACACATGAAATAACCCGAGTTATAGGGCACTGCTTCAAATGCATCTGCATACTCAGGATGAGCGGCAAATATGGCCACGACCTTATCATAGCGTCCTTTGAGAATGGCAAATTTTTCAGCCTTCTGTGATTTGTAATCAGGGTGACTAAAGGCATTCAAAAGAATTGTCTGCGATATATGCGGGCTGTTTGAGATATTACCGCGTATCGCACCAGCAGTCTTTGCTTCCAGTGCTTTTAACAATGTCTCTGTTCCACCTTTTATGGCATAGCTGATAAAGCCAACGCGTAAACCCCAAACATAATCTTCTTTTGTACCGCCATCGATCTTCACAGCTAAAATATTTTCGTGGGCATCAGCCAATGGCGCAAAAATCGATTCTTTATATATCCCATCCTTATAGACCAGGCCAAAATATGCATCGTCGACAAGTACGGTAATCTTGTTTCCTGCTGTGGCTGACGCCACAAGAATGTCCACAATTCCTGCTGCCTCTTCTTCAGTGGGTGTATAACCACTGGGGTTATTGGGAAAATTGAGCAAGACAATGCGTTTGCCAGGATTGCCTTCATTGAGTTTTTCCTGAAATCCATCCAGGTTAAAAGTGCCATCTACAAATGTTTCAAAGGTATCCAACTGTGCGCCATAGGCATTACAGAAGCTCAGTTTGTAGTTTCCCC
>JABSQK010000670.1 GCA_013215875.1 Lentisphaeria bacterium | reverse complement strand
TTTTTGAGATTTCAGTGCCATAATTGTACACAAATTGTTGCTATCGACAATTCTGAGGGCGGGCAACCTGTTGGCTGTGGAAGCTGCGGACAAATACTTATTGTTCCAGACTCCAAGTTTGCCCAATATGCGTTGATTAACGATTTTGTTATACAGCATGCGCTTGGTAAAGGCGGTATGGGAACGGTCTATTTGGCCCATCAGCTCTCCCTGGACAGACCTGTCGCTCTGAAAATTTTGATGGAGCAGTTTTCGAGCAATAGTGAATTTATTGTCGACTTTGTGCGTGAAGCTCGTTCTGCTGCACGGCTCAATCACCCAAACATCGTGCAATCATATGCCGTAGGTGAAGATGAAGGTATATACTACTTTGCGATGGAATATGTAGAAGGGAAGACTTTAAAAACGCTTTTGGATGAAAAAGGCAAACTTGTATGGCAGGAAGCAATAAAGATAATCCAGCAAATTGCCGAAGCATTAGACTTTGCCTGGAAGCAAGTTCAGCTCGTTCACAGAGATATTAAACCAGACAATATTATGCTCACTGAACGTGGTGAAGCAAAATTAGCCGACCTGGGTCTGGCCCGTGCAGCATCTGAAACAATGGATGATGATGACGAAGTCATGGGAACACCGCAATATATATGCCCCGAACAATTACTGGGACAGCCTATGGATGTGAGAGGCGATATTTACAGCCTGGGAGCGACTTTATACCATACACTCACAGGACATTTTCCTTTCGAAGGAAACACAGCATCTGAAATTGCCAGAAAACACCTTAACGACCCGGTACCGGATCCACGACAGTTCACTGCTGATGTCCCGGAAGAAGCAACATTCATCATTCGTAAAATGATGGCCAAAAAACTTGAGAATCGCTATGATGATGCTGAAGAACTTGTAATGGACCTTGGATTTGTTCTCAGGGGGCAACAACCTGCAGGATATCAAGAGGGAAAGGGTCCCAATAAGGGGAAAGGAAAAACAGGAAAAGCGAAATCACAAACTACTACAGGACGTAAAAACGTTAAAAAAACGGGTGCCTTTCAATCACCCAGCAGTGCTAGAGGAAGTTCACAAGTTCCTGCTGCCAAATCAAAGACAGGAGTCGGAATGCAAAAAGCTGATAGAAGATCCGGAAAATCCAAGCTAAAAACAGGTGGCAAGCCCCGCCCTAAATCCAAAAGCGTCGTTCAACAAAGGCCTCGGCCAGGAGACCCGACATCAGGCGCATATCAGCGTCCAGGTGCACAGCCCAAAAATAATACAGGGTTAAAAGTATTCCTTATCATTATATTAACGATAATTGTTACGACATCTGCTCTAACTGTTTTTACATACCAGAGATATAATTTTAAATCGCCAAATGAAGCAAAGGCTTTCTATCTGCAACATGTCTGTCTGGACCCTGAAAGGGACGATTACAAAGAGATTGAAACATATCAATACCAGGATCCTGATTGTGATAAAATACATGATGCCTGGAAGAAAACAGATGCATTTATTACCAAATACCCAAGCAGTATGTTTGTTTTCACCCAACAAAGCCGCGACTCAGTCCTCTTCAAAATTCCGATGGAAATGGATTTTTTCGCGAAAAAGATTCCGCCTCAAACGACTGAATTGAAAGGGTCACTTATTCGTCAGCGTGATAATCTGGAAGAAGTTTATACAAAATGTCTGCGCAAATTCGATAATATGGCTGAAAAAGTTGTCATTCTTCAAAACCGCAGTGACTTTCTTTTTAACCAGATAAAAACTGATGCAATCAGTATTCTTGAAGAGGAATCGAGAAATCGCCGTACGAAAATTGAAGGTATACAGGAGAATGTCAGTGCCAAGGTAGATGCAGATCGAGCCCGCTTCGAAGAAGAGAAAAAAGAATTACGTTTAACGGTTATGGAAAAGACTGCAAACTGTGAGTTCGTAGGCGCAATTGATATCATTAAAAAAGCTCTGGAAATGCGTGAAAGATATAACATTTCTGTACTGCCTACAGTAGAAGAAGTCACTGGAAAAGAGGAAACTGCCTTTGTTGATCCACTTATTAGCCGTATAAAAAATAAGTTCAAAGTGGAATATCCAGATAAACGAATCAGAAAAATTGACGTTGATGAATTAAATCTTGAAGATGTCTACAAGAAATTTGAGGATGACAATGAAATACTCAAACTTCGCACAGCGGTTGATGAATTGGCATCTAAGCAAACTGGTATTTTCGAAAGTCGTAATAAATGGCTCAAGAAGTTTAAATCAGCCATGGAAATTGCTCAAAAATACCATAACAGGATCGCCGATACGAAGAAACGCTTTTCTTGGTCAAATACAAAGTATTACTACAAAAAAATTCACATGCATAAAATTAAAAATACCAATACGGATAAGGTCCGTATTAGCAGTATCATGGGTAAGGAAGTCATTTTTGAAGTATTGACATATAACTCTGATGCCGAGCTTGTTCCCAAACAACCATTGGGCACAGAAAGATACCCCATATATGATTTTGCTCTGTTTAAGAATCCAAAAGATGGTGTCAGTTTGATTGAACAACTCATAAATTATGATATTGCAGAAAATGATGCGGCTCAACCTGAAGATCTTCCCAATGAA
>JABSQK010000067.1 GCA_013215875.1 Lentisphaeria bacterium | reverse complement strand
TCGACGCCTTTGCGGGACAATACAGTATCCAGTTTTTTTACAAATTCATCCGCGTGCTGAGCTGAGCTTTTTCCTTTCGCTTTAAAGGTCATACTATCGGAATTATCTTCGAGAACCAAAACAGATGGTAACTCACCCCTATCATTCTGCACAGATTCTTTTTCAAAGCTCAAAAAGACTCGGAATAATAGACAGACAAATAAGGCAATGCTCAAAAGACGCAGGACTAATATGGCAATCGCAGCAGATTTCCGGCGCTTTTTATAAATGTTGTATGCTGTAGCCATGCTGATAAAAAAGATCAATACAAGAATCAGCAAAATATACATGAGGGTATTTTCGTTAAGCACTTACAGTCCCTCGTTGATTCCAATTCAAAAATAATACGACCGACTCGCTCAACATAAATACCAAGAGAAAAATCACCATTATTCCACTTAAATCATACCGTTTCTCTTTTGTCGTTTCCACAACTGCAGATTTTATAAAACGGCTGTCGGGTATTCGGCTGCCCGCTTTCAAGACAATGGGGATATAAGAACTGCGAGCCTCAAGTTCACGAAATGCAAAACGACGACTGCTTGAAGGACGGCGAATGTTGACCGCTCGATATGTACTTTGACCTTTCACAGTCAAACGGTAAATACCCGCTTCCTGAAGACTGACAAATTTATCCCGCTCAATTAAGTCCTCTTTACCATCGGGATAAACCAAAGTACCCACTGGATTTTCCAGACCAAAAACCTCTGATAAACTTACAGAATCTCCTACAAATAATTTCTTGCTGCTCGCTGTACCTGACTCTTTACCTATAATCGACTCGAGTAGTAATGGAAAACTTGGCTGCCAAATCGGGCTGTTTAAATCAGCTGTTAACGCAAATGAAAATGTCCATTTTTTGGATGGATACATTTCTTCGTAAAGAAGTACAGCTTCGCCGTTTGGCAATGCAAGAAAAGCCTTACCGCTTTGGCTAATTTTGAAATATCGTTTAAATTGCAGCTTCATTAGCTCTGCAAGCAATATTTCATCTATCCCTTTTAATTCACTCTTCAGCTGCAATGGAAAATCAGCGGATGATTGTTCGACAGGGTCCACCCATCTTGTTTTATTTATGGCGCTTTCACATGGGAAATAAAGTACTGTTGTTCCACGTGTTAATTGCTTGTCTAACCAATCGGCACTATCGGCTCGTATCTCACTCTTACCGGCAAAAATAATAACCGAAGCATCCGGTAAAATAGTGTACTGGGATGAACTTGTATGAACAATTTTTATATCCGGATAGAATGACAGCAATACCGCCGATAGTGCCTGGTCGACAAATAATTCATCGTCGTTTTCAGGATCCCGAAAGATTACTGCGCTGCTTATGGCAGTAGAACCCACATTGTTTTCATGGTAATAAGTCGTCCAATCCCCTTTTTTGCCAAGTAATGACAAAATCGAATAAGGACCGGGAGCAGCATCAATCTGCAACTCTTCTTCGTATGCCTGCTCAGCACTAATACTTATTTGTTCTTTTTCGTTTTGTGATTCGACCAGCAGATTCGCTTTATCAAGCAAGGATGTTTTACCGCCAAAGCGTAGTTGAAGACTACTCGCATTTGTTTCGACAGATTCTATATATGGCTGGCTTGAATCCACCGGTATATCAACAAAAAAGAGCTGGCGCTTTTGTTTTGTTTTTTCAATCGCCAGGTCATTCCACAATCGCATGAGTCGTGGCGAGGCAGTTAAAATTGCCAATCGAAACGCAGCTAACTCCGTCTGGCAATTGCGCAATGCTTCTTCGATATTTCCTTCCATTGGTATGGAGCGCATTTTCGACACTTGCTCAATTGCTTCCGCCCGGTTCATTAAACGGGACGGAAAAGGACTCGTGGAACTACATATGGAAAAGAGCACATTTCCGCTGCATTTCTCCACCTGAGAAATAAGTGCTCTCTTAGCAATCTCCAAACGACTACCCTTCGATGTCCGCACCATGGAATATAAACTGTCATCCACCACAATCGCCAGAACTTTCAATTCCGTACCGTCACCCGGTAAAGGCAAACTTGCAGTGCTCTTAAAAAAAGGCTGGGAAATTAATAAGGACAGAAATAATAAAATCAAAATGCGTGAGACCAAAAGCAATATCTGTTGTAAACGAATGCGCTTTGTCTGCTTGCGGGAAAAACCAAAGATCTTTAATGAGGGAATGGTCTGTATCTGCTTATTGCGCTTGCGTAAGTGTAAATAGAGCGGCCAGCCAATGGCCAATGCCCCAATCAAACCACTCGCTGCGAAAAAACCCAACATCCCTAATCTGTTTCTTGTTTATCTGGATCGCTGTCATTTTCATCAAGATCACTACCATGCTCAACAATAAAATCATCCGAGTCATGCCCAATTTGCATCGCATCCTCACCATCAGTTTCATCAAAATCACTACCATGCTCAACAATAAAATCATCTGGGTCATGCCCAATTTGCATCGCATCCTCACCATCTACATATTTTTCATCATCATCATCTAGATCAATCGTTGTGATATGATGATATGCGTCTCGGCTCATGCCCTTTATTTCATCAATATAATTTTGAAATTGGGCGTAGTAATAGCCCAGTTTGCGCAAGAGGCTCGGCCAATCGTCCGGCTTTACAATCAAAATGGCAACTAGAATAACAAGGATAAATTCAGTCAATCCTATAAATGGCATAATCGTCTCACAAATAGTTAGACTTAAAATAAGTCTTAGACGCTCTTATACAACCCCATTTACAAAGAGCAATGCTTCCTAAAACCCCTAATTCCCAGCATTTAAGAATTGCTCGAATCTTGATTTATCTGCTTGAAGAGCAAGACTTTTCAGGGTAAACTACGGTCTTAACAATTGCCTTTATTTGATTAAACAAAGCGACTAAATTTTAACAGGAGACAAATATGAAAAAAGTTATACTTTCTCTGCTATTGGCAGTTTCAGCCTTTGCAGCAGAAGAATTAAAAGTGGGCGTCATACTGCCATTATCATTAAATATGGCCTCATTCGGTAAAAGTTCCCTCGCCGGTGCTCAACTGCGTGTAAAGGAAATAAATGCTGCTGGTAAATTCAAGATTACCTTAATTATTATAGATAATAAGGGCGGTATAGCAGAGACAAAGGCCGCATTCAAAAAACTCACCTCTATCGACCGGGTCGTTGCGGTAATTGGCCCCATCACATCCACCAATACACTGGCTTTACAGCGGGTAAGCAAGAAAGCGAAAACCCCGATCATCTCACCAACTGCAACAAATGACAAAGTTGCACCTGGCAGCCCATATATATTTCGTTCCTGTTTCAATGATTCATTCCAAGGGCTGATTGTCGCAACCTACGCCATAAAAAACATGAAATATACCAAGGCAGCAATTGTTACAGATATGGGCTCCGACTACAGCAAGGGACTATCAGAGAGCTTCAAAAAATCCTTCATCGCCGGGGGCGGCAAAATTGTCAGCGAACAAAAATATCAAAATACAGATACTGAGTTCAATGCCCAACTCATCAAAATCAAAGACAGTGGCGCGCAAGTCATCTTCGTTCCAGGAGTTCCACCAGGACTGCCACTGATCATCAAACAGGCTGGAACCATGGGCCTCAAAGCAAGTTTTTGTGGAGCAGATGGCTGGGATAGCGATGCTGTTCTGCAAAACTCGGGCTCAAAAATTGTTGGTAGCTTCATTGTTGGAGCCTTCTCGGCTGAAGATACCCGGCCAATTGTTAAGAATTTCCTTAAGGCACTGCCAAATGCAGGATCGTTCGAAGCCCTCGGTTACGATGCAATCAGTATGCTGGCAGAAGCTCTCAAGACAGGTACCAAACGCAGCGATATCGTCTTGGGACTTCACGCTATAAAAGGGCTCGATGCTGTTACCGGCTCAATTACCGTGGATGCAAAAGGCGATTCAATTAAAAGTGCAGTGATACTGGAAATTATTAAAGGTGAGAAAAAGGGTAAAATAGTATACGAGAAAAAATATATCTCTACTGTAAAACCTTAGCACCTTAACATATATATCAAAAAAATTATGGCACACTGCATGACTTCATCAGTGTGCCTTTTATATTTCACCTTATGAACTTTTATAACCTGCCAGTTTATTTACTAGACGGTATCTGCATTGGAGCAATATATGCACTGATTGCCCTGGGCTACACCATGGTCTATGGCATCATCAAACTCATCAACTTTGCCCATGGGGAATTTTTCATGGTGAGTGCCTACGCAGGGCTGGGGATATTTACCTTAATCTCGGAAAGAGTTCCCTTGATTATTTCCATCCCTGTCACCATTCTTGGCAGTGGCATAGCAGGGGCCGCCATTGCAGTTATCGCCGAACAAATTGCCTACAAACCCATCCGCAATGCTGACCGTCTCATCGCCCTGCTCACAGCAATTGGAGTTTCATTTTTATTGCAAAATCTTTTTACATTTGTCAATGGCGGCAATGCCCTGTCCTTTCATGGTATATCAGAAATCATCGATCATTCATTTCCGCTCTATGGCACACACACATTTCAAACAATCAAGATTTTATATGTCATACTCAGTTTGCTTTTAATGGTATTACTTTGGTACATTACTATGCACACCCGTATGGGGCGGGCAATGCGGGCAACCAGTCAGGACATTGATGCGGCCCGACTCATGGGCATAAATGTCGACCGCGTCATCATGGTGACTTTTGCGATTGGCGGATTCTTTGCAGGTATCGCCGGTATTCTTATTGGCTCTAAAAATACCATCGAACCCTTCATGGGCTTTATCCCGGGACTCATTGCATTTGTAGCTGCAGTTATTGGCGGCATTGGGTCCATTCCAGGAGCCGTCCTCGGCGGATTTCTCATCGGCATCATTCAGCAGCTTATCCTCTGGGTCGGTATTCCTAGTGGGTATCGCGATGTTGTTACTTTTCTTTTATTAATTGTAGTACTGGTTATTCGCCCGCAGGGCATTCTTGGAACAGTTCAAAATGAAAAGGTCTGAATGGATTACTGGGTAGAAATAATCAATCTGATTGGCATCTATGCCATATTGGCTTTGTCGCTCAATGTCATTTGTGGTATGACTGGACAGCTGCACTTGGGGCACGCCGGCTTCTTTGCCATCGGTGCCTATGCCAGTGGACTTGTTTCCATTTATATCTACAACCCAGCCATGCCAGGCTACAGTTACATGACATTTATTTACTGCACCCTCGCAGCAATAATTGCTTGCACCATCGCAGCAATCATCATTGGACTGCCATGCCTCAGGCTGGGTGGTGATTACCTCGCCATCGCCACTCTCGGCTTTGGTGAAATTGTTCGCATGGTATTTCAAAATCTCGAGTTTACTAAAACCGTTATCGATGAAGAAACCGGTAACCCCGTCATCGCCGACCCGAGTACTGGCGCAGTCGAAATAGAAACTTTTGGCGGCGCTACCGGTATCGAACTACCCGAAGAGGCAGACCTCGTTCACTATATGGACGACCCCACTTATGACATTGAAATTGAAGGCAGTTGGTATTCCTGGTCTCTTGAAAATTTTGAAAATTTTCAAAGCACAGCCAAATTTTTCGTCGTCAATACCTGGTTTATATGGCTCTTTGTTTTAATTACATTTGTCCTGCTCTACAACATGAAAAAATCTGCCATGGGCCGCGCTTTCCTCGCTATACGTACGGATGAAATTGCTGCCAAGTCCATGGGCATACATTTGCCACGCTACAAACTTGCCTCGTTCATCATAGCCGCTGTATTTGCTGGCCTGGCAGGCTCTCTTTACGCCCATATGCAAACCATGGTTGCACCCACAGACTTCACCCTGCTGCACACCATTACCATGCTGCTCATTGTTGTCCTTGGTGGCCTTGGTTCATTGACAGGCTCACTTATAGCCGCGGTCATACTCGTCTCCATGCCCTATCTACTCAGTTTCCTGCCGAATATCCCCCTCGGCAACCACAGCATTTCCCTTGCAGAAAAGAAAGAACTCATCTTTGCAATTCTGCTCATCTTGCTCATCCGCTTTGTACCAAACGGCATCATGGGGCTCAAAGAATTTACCGATTTTAAAAATCCCTTCAGGAAAAAGTCCTCATGACAACCATGCTTGAAATAAACTCTCTGTGCCGCAGTTTTGGTGGAGTAAAAGCCGCCCAAAATGTGAGCTTTCATCTCGACAAAGATGAGATCCTTGGGCTCATAGGACCCAATGGTGCCGGCAAAACCACCGTCTTCAATCTCATTACCGGGCTCGATAAATCAGACCAGGGGACTGTCACATTTCAAGGAACCGATATCACCGGGCATCCCGCCCACAAAATGGTCAGCCACGGCCTCGCACGCACCTTTCATAATATTCGACTGCTTGGCGATATGTCGGTTATCGATAATGTAAAAATTGCCTGCCATCAGCAAATAGATTATAATTTCATCGAAGGCATGCTGCGTCTACCACGCTATTTTAAAACCGAAAAACGCGTGCATCAGGAATGCCTCGATTTACTCACACTTTTTGATCTCCATGATGTTGCCATGGAAAATGCCGATGCCCTTCCCTACGGCAAAAGGCGTAAGCTCGAAATTGCCCGAGCCATGGCTACAAAACCAAAACTTCTGCTGCTCGACGAACCGGCTGCCGGTATGAACCCAAATGAAACTAACGATCTCATGCGGATGATTTGTCGCATCAATGATGAATTTGATATGAGCATATTATTAATTGAACACGATATGAAGCTGGTGATGAAGATTTGTCAGCGCATTGTGGTGATGGAGCATGGCATTGTTATCGCTGATGGCAGCCCTCAAGATGTTCGAAATAATCCAAAGGTCATCCAAGCCTATCTTGGCACTCGCCACGATAAAAATAACCCGGATAAAGAATAGACAGGATATCTTTGTCTTTTCGTTCCCACTTGAAACCGGGGTATTGGTTCAGTTGGCAGAACGTCTGATTGTCGATCAGGAGTGCATGGGTTCGAGTCCCATATATCCCGCCAAACCCAGGTTAGTGTGTTTGACAAGCTAATACTTGATTTTTCCCGAAAAAGACATAATGTATCTATATATAATAAAGTAATAACCATATGTACTTAAAGGTGAAAGATGAATACAGAAGAGGTACTCCAAATAATTCAAGGAAATGGCGGGCAAATTCGCATGTCTGATGCACTTGTTGCAGGTATATCGAGGTGCAAATTTTACGCCATGCGAGATCAGGGTATCCTTACCGAGATAGCGCGAGGGGTGTATCGTATTTCTGATCTTGCTCCTGTCTCAGAACCTGATCTACTGCCAATAGCACTACGTGTACCCCATGCAGTTATATGTCTAATATCTGCTCTGTCTTTTCATGACATCACGACTCAAATTCCCCATAATGTTGATATCGCTATTGAAGTTGGTTCACGTCCGCCTAAAATCGATTATCCACCCGTATCAATCCATAAATTTTCTAAGCAAAGTTACCGATCAGGAATAGAAGAACATCTTATAGATGGCGCTCAAGTGAAAATTTACAGTCCTGAAAAAACCCTGGCTGATTGCTTTAAGTTTCGTAATAAGATCGGTGTTAATGTTGCAATTGAGGCCCTTAAATTCTACCGGGAAAGAAAGAAACTAAATGTGAATGAGCTTATAAAGCAAAGTCGAATATGCCGAGTCGAAAAAGTTATGAGACCCTACCTTGAGATCGTTGTGTGAAGAAAGCTATTAAAAACATGGCTGCCTCCATTCATCAGCGTTTATTGAATGAAGCAAATTCTCAAGATCGGCGCTTTAATGAACTCCTTCAGTTCTACGCAATGGAGCGTTTCATCTACCGTCTGTCCTGTTCAGAACATGCTGAAAAATTTATTCTCAAGGGTGCAATGATGCTGCGTGTTTGGCAGGCAGCAACTAGTCGTCCTACTATGGATATTGATTTGTTAGGTCGATCAATTCATGATATGGAACAACTTGTAGTCATGATGAAGGATGTTTGTCAAACATCTGTAGATGATGATGGTTTGGAGTTTTTTGCTGATGAGGCAGTTGGTGAGGAGATTACAAAAGATGGTGATTATAAAGGCGTACGTGTCCGCTTTGGTGGCGTTCTTGGACAGGCGCGTATAAAAATACAGATTGATGTAGGCTTTGGAGATGTTGTTTATCCAGAAGCCAGGAAAGAAGAACTGACTACGATTCTTGAAATGCCACGTCCTAATTTAATGTGCTACAGCCGTGAAAGTGTTATTGCTGAAAAATTTGAAGCGATGATTAAACTTGGAGAGCTGAATAGTAGAATGAAAGATTTTCATGATATATGGCTTCTCGCTATGCACTACGATTTTGAAGGAAGCAAACTTGGTGAAGCCATCAAACGCACCTTTGCCAAACGAAAAACAATTTTCCCTGTAGAGATTATCGCATTTAGTGATGATTTCCCAACATTAAAAGATTTAGAATGGACTGCCTTTAGACGAAAGATGCAGGTGGATTCTATTCCTAATGAGTTTTCAGAAATCATCGAGGTCATTATGAGATTCCTAATCCCTATTGTTAAATCAATTGAAGCAGATGTAGCATTTCAGCATGATTGGAAAGATGGATGTTGGAAAGATATTTAAAGGCAAATGTTCTGAAACCTAAACTGTTACCCATGTTCTGAACCTGGACCCTGTAGTGGAAATCGCTAGCTCCGCTAATTCAGCAAACCCTCTTTCCATTTTACCAAGCCCGAGTATGTTCAAAGAAATGAAACCACAGACAGGCGTTAAACAGGAATTTCAAAATGGATTCACAAGACTCCGAAGAATCTCATGAAGAAGAGCAAGACTCTACCGATTCTATAGGTACCGAACGTCATGTTCAATACGTGATAAAAGGAATTATCTATTTCGTCATGTTTATCGCTTGGTCTGCGAGGTCCCTCTACCCAGGACCAATTGCCATAAAAAATGCAATTTCTGTGGCCATCTGCTTGGGGCTTTATATATTGACGACCAAAATTGGCCCTCAGAACAAGCCGAAAAAGACCAATAAATATTTAACTATTGTTGCAATTTTAGTTATACTCTGCCTTATGGTCTTTATCTTTCGACCACATCTTTTTATAGCAAAATCTCCTCATGACGAACTCCAACTGCATGCACGCATAATGACTATATGCAAATATATGGTTTTTGTAAATAAGGATAATAGTAATGATACATTTAAAGAAAGCACCGTTTCTGAAGTTAAAATTATATTGAAAAAACAGAAACAATTAGACCAACTTACAAATAATATATCCCAAAATAAAATTATATTTAGTAGTAGAATGAATACCCAACAACTCCATAATGCAGATCACGTGACCTGTTATACGATGGTGGAAGACAGGGGCTTTGGCTATATTGGGTTTGCAGATGGGCACGTGGAGAAATATAACTTAGAAGAGTACAAAAAACTGATCGCCGACGATCGTTAGACTTACATCACAAGGTATTAGTGGAAGCATATAAATCAATTTGCTAAAATCCCAGTTCCAGAAAACGCTAGCTCCCGATGCTGTCAGACACCGCCACTACATGGTCAATTTTTCTTCAAGATGCTATTTGTTTCAATAAAATAAAACAATGATGGGGGGTTCGTCTAGTAATTAGTCTGCACACAGCTATAACTATAGCTGGTAATAAACAGAAACTATATAAGGTGCTTGAACTATGTACATCACAGGAAAAGACGAACTCGACTCAGTAAAAAAATCCATGTCCATCCCCCAATATTTTCGCTATGGCGGACCTCAAACCCAAGCTTTTGAGCAAGATTGGGCGAAACGTATTGACAGCAAAACTGCCTACGTGACAACATCTGGAACCTCCGCTTTAATTGTTTGTCTGCAAGCTATGGGCATTGGCCCCGGTGATTCTGTACTTGTTCCTGCATTCACTTTTATCTCCACCGCACTGGCTGTCACCTCGGTTGGCGCCATACCAATTTACACTGAAGTAGACGAAACTCTGGCGATATGTCCCATCGATATTGAGAAGAAAATTCGCCGTCATACTGCAGCGATTCTTCCCGTACATATGCATGGTATGCCATGTAACATGAAAGCTATTATGAAAATTGCCCGTAAGCATAAGTTGAAAGTTCTCGAAGATTGCTGCCAGGCTGCTGGTGGTTCATATGATAAGAAAGCGCTTGGATCTCATGGCAATATGGGTGCGTTTAGTTTCAATCAATTTAAGATTCTCAGTTGTGGAGAAGGTGGTGCGATTGTTACCTCCAATAAGAAACTGGGTGAACGTGCCTACATGGCCCAGGACGGCAGCTGCTGCGTCTGGCCACAAACAGGTAAGATGAGTGAAGCATTTTATTGCTCTGGAAATTATCGCGGAAATGATATGACCAGTGGTATACTAAATCAGCAACTTAAACGTCTGGATGGAATCCTTAAGGATCTTCGCGGTACACGTAAACGTGTAATCAAAGGTTTGAAGCTGCCTAAAGGTGCTCGTTTTGTTAAAAGCAATGATGAAGCAGGTAACTGCGGTGTCTGCTGCGTCATTCAGGCAGATACTGTAGAACTCATTGTAAAGATCAGTACAATTCTTGCTGAGAATGATCTGGGTAATCACCAACCCATTAATTCCGGTCGCCACATTTATAAACACTGGGATGTGATCAATGAAAAGATTGGTGGTCATCATCCAGACTGGGATTGCTTCCGTCACCCAAAAAACAAAAATATCAAAACCAATTACGACAATGTATTGAAGAAGAGTGATGATTTTCTTACCCGCAGTCTGATTGTTACTATGCATTATAATTTCACTGCAAAGAAAACTGATGCTATGATTAAAAAAATAAACAAAGCATTGAAAGAGATATAGGAGACAGGCAATGAGTGGTACACTTGTTCTAGGTTACGATGTAGAGTCGGCGTCTGAATCCACCGCAGGCTTCATGGCCGGCGCGGCAGATTTGCATGAAAAATATGATATTCCCTGGTCGATTTATTTAACCGGGCATACCATCGATGCACAAAAGGATAATATAAAACCGTTCATCGACCACCCATTGCTAACCGTTGGGCAACATACCTATAGCCACCTTTTGTTGAAATCCGTTTACATGCAACCCGGCGATGGCAAGGAAATCCATGGTTGCTTCCCTAGCTGTTTTGTGAAGGGTGGCTCACTGGAGCAATGTACAGAAGAAATTGCCCGGACTCAAAAAATAATTCTCGATGAGTTCGGCATTGTCTGTAAAGGCATCACCGGCCCGTATAATTATTATCGTGGTCTTGTGGACCGTCCGGATCTATTGCAGGTGCTTCAGGATAACGGCATAACGTTTAGTCGTTGCAATGGCCGGGATTTTCGTGATTGCCAACCAACTCCCCTGACCGAACAACCCTTCTTTTATACAGATCAGGGCTTTCCTGATATTCTTGAGCTTGGCATACAGGGTTATCAGGATGACTTCTATTGGGAGCGCTTCGATGACCGCAGCCATGGTGAGACCTATCAAGACTGGTTGTACTGGATGCTAGAAGAGATTTCTAAAAAAGATCTTATCTTCAACCTCTGCAGCCACGACCATGGCACCAAAACAAAAGAAGAGTTTTATACCCATAAAGCATGGCTGGAAGATCTCATCAAACGCGCCTTAGACCTGGGCATTCGTTTTGCAGGACCTGAAGATATCTATCAGGAAATGAAAAAAGAACAGGTTGCCTAAGTTCTACCTGGAAATTCAGCTCAAATATAACAGTTTGGATCCAGGTTTCATTACTTAATACACACAGTAAATGACAGATACACACGATTATTTCGTCCATTCTATATACAGAGTGGTTTGTTTAAACCTGAATGCCATATGGTTAAGCACTCCAAAATATTCTTGTATCTGAGTCCTACTTCATTAAATTGAGAAGCTAAGCAGAAAAGTGGGTTATATAATTATGTCATTAGAAACTACGTACACGATTGGTCCGGCGAAGAAATTTAGAATCGAAGATTATTCTCTCCACAATTATATATTTCCCATGTGTATCTTTATGGGAATGGCTATTTTACCGGGAGCATTTCGAGATGGCTTAAATCTTAAATACCTTTCGCTTTCGTTGCTTGCTTTAGCCTTTCCTGCAATACTTAAATTTATGGCAAATCGTTTTGAACCTCAAGCGAAAGATTCCTATGAACTGGAACCAAAGGGGATTCGATTAAACGATGAAGACTGGATTGAGTGGGAGAAAATAAAATCCATCACCATTGAATATGAAACACGTTCAAGCGGAAATAGTAGCCAGCGCTTTCCACATATTTATTTGCACGGATCGGATGAGAGTATTCTTATGAATATTCCCCTAGGCGCACTTGAACGTGATGGCCACACAATGCTTGAGCTACTTGAAAAGGCTCTAAAACCCTTATACGAAGAACGTGCTAAAGACTATCTAAATGGCTCACGAAAGTGGAGTTTTGAAAAAATTGACGATGTTGTTCAGATTAAAGACGATCGTTTGCTTATTGAGTATCCGCGCCGTAAACACCACGAGATTCTATTTTCTGATATTCGCTATATTGAGTGGATAACAGGGAGACGAGACCGGATCATGATTCGCCACAAACGAGGGGAATTTAGCTTGAACTACCTCGCAGGTGATATGCATATACTCCTTTATATTTTAAAAAATCATCAAAAACTTCAGGGTCGAGTCAATCCTTTTCTTCACTGTGAACAACGCATCGAGCAGGAAAACCTGCAGCCAATATCCAGCAATGTGATAGGTCTAATTTTGGGAGGAATGCTTTTTTTGTCTATGACTTTGTCTGCTCTCTCATTCTCCTATAATTACTTTTCTCATTTTAATCAATCAGGGGATTATCTATATTTCGCTTGGATCGCCTTTACTTCTTTTGTAGGTGCTATCTTGCAAGCCAGAATTTTTTGGTCTGATTTAAAAAAAATCCAGAGCACGCAAAAACGATTGAAAGAATTGGATAAGGAACTTTATACACTGCTGCCAGATCCCATAATTTCTACGAGTTCTTACGTAGAGTTTTCTGTTACAGAGGAAAGCAACAGGAATTTACTGGAATTTGGCAATGTCACTATTTGCATCGCTTTAGGAGCTGGAATGCTCACTATGGCTTCCCCCGTTCTATTATTCCTATCTCAAGGAGAGGATGCATCCCTTTTTAAATTTGTCTTCGGCGGACTTGCAATAGGGGTGGCAATTATGACTGTTCCAACAGCTCTTATAGAATGGATGCGGCGAGCAAAGATGCGCGAGCTTGTCTTGAAACGCTCTCCGTACTTACTGGATCCAACTAGCCCTGATATTTTTTATGTCAATCAAACCCCCCGTGAACGCTGGGCGAATATTTCACTTGATAACATTCGTGACTTTGGATTTTTGAAAGTTGATCAAAACCGTAAGGAAATTGTTTATGAAGGCGAAAAAGAACGCTTCATCATTCCTGCTTCAGCCCTAATCTCATGGGATCTACAAAACAGTTCATTAAATGATACAGACATTGTTTTTATTGCACTGCGCGCAAAACACCCGGAAGAGGATTTTTGGGAGCGGTCTTTTAAGCCATTCAATATAATTGGATTGGAAAAGAATCCAAAAAAACAGCTGATTGAAATTCATGAGAGTATTGATGAGATGCTTCGGAAATAGAACAGCATCACGTTTGCTTGTGAAATGACTTACTTATTTAGACGCAATACTGTTTCGGAAATGCACGCAAGTACTAATAGAATAATACTGACAATGATAAGCTGGCTGCGAAAGTTTGTGTAGTTAATATCTTTTTGTCCGGTGAATTTAGTTTTTACTTTTTTGTCTAAGTCCTGGTGAAATGCAGTTAAATTAAAATTGTCTTTGCTCACATTCTCAATGAGCCGTCCACCGCTTTCCGTAGAGAGTTGTTCTAATGTACCTGGTTGGAAATGATCAATCCTAATCCAGTTTCCACGACCATCATCGATCCATGAATTTTCTGAGCCGATCAACAGACTGTAAATTTTAATATCCAATTCCTTTGCAATCAGGATAATTTGTTCTTGTGGCGTGAGCACCTTTATTCCATCACCGCTAGCTTGCTTAGGCAATTTTTTTTTCTGCATTTCTGCACCATCAGAAATTAAGAAGATGATTTTTTCTTTGCTGTTGGAATCTTCCAGGCGTAACAATGCGGAACTTAGAGGGTCATATAATCCTGTGGATACGGCACCGGCTACACCGATTTTTACTTCCTTTAATTGCTCCAGTACAAATTCATGATTCAAGGTTGGCGGCGAGAGATTCAGTGTCTTACCACTAAAAATGATTAATGCGATACGATCGTTTTGGCGCTTTACAATAAAATCATTCAGGGCTTTTTTGGCTTGGTCCAGACGCGTTTTTAAATCGCTGCTAGTGGATATCTTTTTTTGCACAGTTGTATCATCCATGGACGAATCGAAATCCACTGCATTCATGCTTCCTGAAACATCGAGACAGATAGCAATATCTATTCCTGACTTATTCGTTACGATCGAACTATCGGATAATCTGGGATTTGCTAAAGTAAGTGTCAATATGACTGCAACTGCTGTCAGGACCAGGATGGGCAAATAGATCAGCAGATTCCAATATTTACTGATGTGAATATTTTCGGGTAGATTAAAGCTCTGGAAGCTTGGCTTTTGCTTTAATTGACTAATCAAAAAAAATAGTATGAGGGGAATGAGTAAAAGGAAAAGTGGCTGCTGAAATGAAAAATTAGTCATTGTCATCGTTCATGATGAAATCTGTGAGCTTATCGATCAGATTATTTTGTTCATTGAGAGGAATTCGATTGCCGGAATATTTTACATCGTCGACCCCGATAAGAATTTCAGAAATCAGATCCAATTGCGATTTATCGGGCCATTGCCCATTTAACTCACTGATAACTTCTGCAGTGTCGAGCTGTTCAACCTTTATGGCATATGCTTGTTTTAGGTAGCGATTTAGAATAAGGCTAATTGTCGATTTAAATTCACTGCTGCTGCTGTCTTTCAAACTTTTGAGTTTTAGCAAGGCCTGCTGTTTGGGTGTTTCCGCCTGAAAACCACCTTTCAAACAGTAGATTATTATCGCCACCAATGTAAACATACCGATAATCGTCACGGCAATGCTGGAAAGTAAATTATTACTTGATGCTTCCTTGTAGGGCTTAGCCAATTTGGGTTCATAGCCATCAAGATCGATAGCCTTTATAGTGATATAATATTCCGTTTCTGGCAGGTTGTCGAATTTGACAAGCATGGAACCTTGACTCAGGAATCGAAGGGTAAATGTATATTGCCAATCGATATAACCCCAACCTAGTTTCACCGGTTTCAAATCCTGTGTAATATAGGCGTCTGCCAATGATTCTGAACCAAGTAAAATGTTACTTATACTTTGCTTAATTGGCTTAATATTGACTTGCCGGACTGCTTCACCATTCGTTCTTTTAGTTTTCGCATGGGTGGCAGATTTCCAGGGTAAGCGACGTGTAATTTTAAATACGAGATGCTCACCCACAGATGCTGTATAGAGTCCCTTTTTTTCCTTGGGCCCGCTCACAGAAACAATCTCCGTGGAAAGCAGAACATCGTCAATGGGATTATTATAAACATAGCTCAACACCAAAAGCGCGACTATCATGCTGACTGAAACTATGAAGATTCTTTTAATCATAGCTAAAGTATAGCCTGATTTTACTAAAATGTCATTCCAAAACTTCATTGCCTTCAGAGTTTTAAAGTGTAAATTGATATTTTTAAGAGAGACAATGACAAACAGACATTTAATTGATCCGATTATTTCGTTTTTGGAACATCGCAAACTGCAGGGCATGCAAAGCATCGCCATTAGTAGCGAAAACCTTGCGTATATTCGTGAGACCAAAAGCCCAACTGAAGAGGCAGCCCCTGCCCCTAAAGCGAATACACCTTCTATTGAAGC
>JABSQK010000669.1 GCA_013215875.1 Lentisphaeria bacterium | reverse complement strand
TCTAGAAGATGTCTTACGACGAATCATGAGTCATCCGGCAAACAGAATACATGAGCTCCTGCCGGATGAATGGGCAAAAATACGTAACGAAAAAAACACGCAGAATTAAAGCAAGACTGTAAAACAATCACCGCTTACGTAGCAAAGTCAGTATCTGGTCTTTGGCAGTTTAGTATTCGTCGGAACATTAACACCAAAGCCATTATCCAGCACTCATTCTACTCTCTCAAAATCCGCATCTTTTCATACATAAATATTAATTGTTTCAACAAATATTGTTCTAACAATGATATGCAAAATGAGACGAAAAAAACTGCAAAATTACCACAAAATTTATAAAAATAGAAGAGCAAAAATGGCGATTTTTTAAGCGCCATAAAAACACCAATAAAAAGTCCTAACCTATTATAAATAAGAGTATTACAAATAATTAATTTTGCCAGATATTTTGTAAAAATCCGAAAAAAATATGCAAAATAAAAATGAAGTTTTTTATTCAGACGGATTGACAAAACTTAAAAACCGTGTTCTTTGGATTTTAGGAGTTTATTTTTTTTACAATTATGAATCAACACTGGTGTTAATGCTTGATGGTTTATCCTGTCGTTAACGATAGTCCAGACGATCTTCCTTTGAGTGGATCAGTTGATATTACGAATTCGATTTTTATAAATTAAGAGGTCTCATATATGAGCGGCGAAAATTCAAAAGCGAACGATCTTGAGTTAACAGAATGGATTGATTCATTACAATGGGTAATCGACAATGAAGGTAATGAACGTGCCAAGCAACTTGTAAAAGAGTTGCATGTTGAATTGAGGAAGAGCGGAATCGATGAACATTTCCAGCGTGTCACGCCCTATATAAATACCATCCCACCTCATAAACAACTACCCTATCCGGGAAGTCGCGAAATCGAACGTCGTATTCGCAGCCTGGTTCGCTGGAATGCGATGGCCATGGTACACCGGGCAAACAGCGAAACCGGCAGCACAGAATATGGCAGTGGCGGTGTCGGCGGACACATTTCAACATTTGCTTCAGCAGCGACTCTTTGGGAAGTCGGATTCAATCACTTCTTTCGCAATAAAACGGATAATTATGGCGGCGATGTCATCTTTTTCCAGGGACACGCGTCACCTGGTGTTTACTCACGGGCATATCTCGAAGGTCGTTTAACCGAGAAACATTTAAGCAATTTTCGTCGTGAACTTGCTGATGGTGGCGGTCTTTCATCCTACCCTCATCCGTGGTTAATGCCGGATTTTTGGCAGTATCCGACTGTCTCTATGGGACTTGGGCCAATGATGGCCATCTATCAGGCACGCTTTCAACGCTATCTCGAGAACCGGGGACTAAAACCTAAAGATGGCGGCAAGATCGTTTCGTTTATCGGTGATGGTGAATCTGATGAACCTGAAACACTGGGTGCAATCAACCTCGCTGTACGTGAAAACCTCGATAATCTGATCTTCATTGTCAATTGCAATTTGCAGCGCCTTGATGGACCCGTACGCGGTAATGGCAAGATCATTCAGGAACTTGAAGGATCCTTCCGCGGATCTGGCTGGAATGTCATAAAGGTTATATGGGGCTCGAACTGGGATGAGCTCTTAGAAAAAGATACAACGGGTTTGCTTATTAAGTTGATGGAAGAAACGGTCGATGGCGAATACCAGAAACTGGCAATTTGCTCCGGTGACCATATCCGCAAAGAATTCTTTGGTAAATATCCTGAACTTCTCGAGCTGGTAAAGAACATGTCCGATGAAGAGATTACCAAACTTACGCGTGGTGGT
Source organism: Lentisphaeria bacterium (assembly GCA_013215875.1). GTDB lineage: Bacteria > Verrucomicrobiota > Lentisphaeria > JABSQK01 > JABSQK01 > JABSQK01. The sequence continues at coordinate 197 of JABSQK010000669.1, read as the reverse complement.
CATGACCCGGACAAGGTATACAACGCCTACAAAGCAGCCTGGGATTGTGAAGGCAAACCAAGTGTAATTCTTGCAAAAACAATTAAGGGCTATGGTCTGGGTGAAACTGCCGAGGGTAAGAACCCCACGCACAATACCAAGAAGATGAACGAGGCAGAACTTTACGAATTCCGCTCGCGCTTCGGAATTCCAATTCC
>JABSQK010000668.1 GCA_013215875.1 Lentisphaeria bacterium | reverse complement strand
ATCCTAAAAAACTGGCATATACATCCGCAGTACGTAAGTCATTGTGGGTTTTTACCGCCGTGATTGTCAGCAGGCCATCTTTGATATCTGATACCAGAAATCGCTCAATTATGTTACCAATTTCACGTTTTAGCAGTTCGTTCACGCGGACCATGCGGTTATTTGTTGTCATAGTATAACCTTACTGTTTAGAGAGTTACTTCTAATTCATGGTGCTCATAAACTTCAATAACATCGCCTATTTCAAAATCTTTGAAGTTATCGAGAAGTATGCCGCATTCGTCACCCTCACGTACTTCTTTGACATCATCCTGATAACGACGTAATGAAGCTAAATCCCCGTTGTAGATAACATCGTTATCTCTATATACACGAGCTTTTGCACCGACTTGCATAAAGCCCTGCTGGACTTTACTACCACAGATTTTACCCGCACTGAGTTTGAAGATTTGCAGTATTTCAGCTTTACCCAATACACTTTCTCTAAGTTCAGGATCAAGTTTTCCAAGCATGGATTCTTTCATCTGGGCAATTAATTCGTAAATTACACTGTAAAGGCGAATCTCCACTTCTTCACGTTTAGCGACATTGTTCACACCAGCATTTACACGTACATGAAATCCAACAATAATAGCATCGGAAGCTGATGCCAGCATCACATCATTATCAGTAATACCACCAACACCAGAATGGATAATATTCAGATTGATTTTTTCGCTCTCAATTTTGGATAAAGAATCTTTTACTGCCTCAAGTGTTCCATGTACATCTGATTTTACGATGACCTTTAATTCTTTGCGAGACCCTTCTTCCATTTGACGGAAAAGATCTTCCAGATTGGCTGCCAGCTTCGGCGCATTTACTTCTTGTTTGCGTTCGTAGGCACGATCTTCAGCAAGCTTTTTAAGCTTCTTAATATTTTTGTCGGTGACAAGTTTTGATCCGCAACCAGGTAATCCATCGAGGCCAATCAGTTGTACAGGTGTGCTCGGGCCGGCAGATTTTATTCGTTTACCGCTCGCATCGATGAGTACTTTTACTTTACCAACATTTTCGCCGCAAATGACGCCGTCACCAACCTTAATTGTACCATTTTGCACGATTAAATTTACTGCCGGACCTAAACCTGGTTCAATGCGCGATTCTATAACAAGTGCCTGCCCAGGTAGCTTTGGATTTGCTTTCAACTCCATCATTTCTGTTTCAAGAACAATGCGCTCAAGTAATTCATCTATGCCTTCGCCTGTTTCTGCAGAGACTGGCAAGGCAGCTACTTCGCCGCCCCATTCTTCCGCCATAAGTTCATTTTCCATCATCTGACGCAGCACCTTTTCCGTATCGGCACCTTCCAAATCCATTTTGTTCATGGCGACAATGATCTGTACACCGGCTGCACGGGCATGATTGAGCGCTTCGATTGTTTGAGGCATAAAACCATCATCTGCAGCAACGACTAAAACAGCAATATCAGTTACATGTGCACCACGGGCTCGCATCTGTGTGAACGCTTCATGGCCGGGAGTATCAATAAAGGTAATTTTCTGGCCATTAAAAACGACTTCGCTTGCACCAATATGCTGCGTAATTCCACCAGCTTCGCCAGCAGCAACATTTGATTTGCGCATCTTATCCTGCAGGGATGTTTTGCCATGGTCAACATGACCAAAGAAGGCAATAATAGGCGGCCTTGGGTCGGTTTCATCATCGCTGTATGTCTTTTCTTCCGGAGCAGTTTCCTCAACGACTTCAGTCAGCTTTTTTTCACGCTTGGACAAAATCAGGTTAAAGCCATATTTCTTGCTTAACTTTTCAGCAATGTCGTTGTCGATTGACTGATTGATATTGGCCATGACGTTTAATTGCATAAGTTCAACAATGAGTTGATTCGCCTTCACATCGAGTGCCTGAGCAAGTTCACCCACAATAACAGGTGTTTTAAATTCAAGATCTTTGAGCTTTGCACTTTTAGCTACTTTCTCTTTAGCAGGAGCTTCAGAGGTTTCTTCTGCTTTCTCTTCTACAAGTGCTTCTACAGGGGCTTCAGCAGGTGCTTCTGTTTTCTCTTCAGCAGGTGCCTCGGCTTTTGGTTCTTTTGCTTTGGACGTTTTCTTTGGCGCTTCTTTAGCAGGTTTTTTCTTCGCCTTTTCTTCGCCTTTAGCTTCAGTCTTTGAGCCACCCTGCAATTTTGCAGTGATCAGCTCGACACTTTCGTCATCCAGTCCGGAGAGGTGAGATTTGACTTCAATATTATGTTTGCTCAGTGCAGCCAGTAGATCGTCATTGCTAATCTCTAATGTTTTTGCCAGCTGGTGAACTCTTATTTTTGCCATCGTCTTTTCTGCTCCTAACTCTCATTTACAGCCGCAGCGTCTTTGATAGATGATAAAAGATCTTCTGTCATACCATCGACGTTGAGTACATCATTTTCTTCAGCTGCCAGAATACCTTCTGTTGATAAATAACCATTATTTACCAGGCTCTTGGCAAGTGCTGATTCGATATTCAGTTGCTCTGCCAAACTGCCAACCAGCAATTCTAATTTTTCTTCTATACTTAAATCTTCAGACTTAGACTCATTCTTTTTAATTTCCACATGCCAGCCAAGAAGTTTATTTGTGAGTCGCACGTTTTGGCCGCGTCTGCCAATAGCGAGAGACAATGAATCATCCGAAACAACAATGCTCAGTTGTTTCTTGTCCTCATCAACATCCATATGGATGATATCTGCAGGTTTAAGGGCATTTTTCACATACGTACGGATATCTTCACTAAATGGGATGATATCGACCTTTTCACCATTGAGTTCACGCACAATCGCTTTTACGCGAGTTCCACGCTGCCCGACACCTGCGCCAACAGGATCTACCTTGGTATCACGTGTACGTACAGCAATTTTGCTGCGGAAGCCGGGCTCTCTGGCAATTTCAATAATTTCAACGATGCCATCTGAAATTTCTGAAACTTCACGCTCAAATAGTCGTTTCACAAGGAGTTTATCTGCCCGGGATACATCGAGAATAGGGCCGGATTTTTGATTTATTCCAGTTAACACACAGGTGATATGGTCACCAATTTGGTATTCTTCACTAGGTATACGCTCATTTTGCCTTAGAACACCTTCTGTTTCACCAAAGTCGAGGATAACATCACGTTTATCAAAACGGTTTACTGTTCCATAAACAATTTCGCCAATACGCTCAGTGTACGTTTCGCGTACCATATCTTTTTCAACCTGGCGAAGACGTTGCATAATTCCTTGCCGGGTTGTTTGCGCGACAATACGGCCCAGTTCCTCAGGGGGAATTGGAAAATCGATAGCTTCACCGACCTCGGCTTCAGGAAATTTTTCTTGTGCCTGTTCCAGTGATATTTCTGTAGCCGGATCTTGCACAGTTTCTACAACTGTCACTTTTGCAATTGCGGTAATTTCATAGCTTGTCTGGTCCAATTTTACCAGGAGCTCATTGGGACCAATAGATTTATGAGCAGCAGCTTCAATTGACTCCTCTATCATTTTTATAATGACAGCCCGGTCAAGCCCGCGTTCACGCTCAAGATGATCGATTACAACTTGTAAATCTTTGTTCATAGTGTCCTCCACTACATAAAAATAAAAAAGTGGACCAATAGTCCACTTCGAAACAAATAAAAAATACTTTCTCAGTCAAATTACAATAATAGTGTGAAATGGCAGGTTTTCAATCAGTGAGCCTACAATATTTATAAAGAAGCGCTTTAGCTTATTTCTTCTCAAAGAGTTTTAAGAGATCCTGAAGGTCTTTTTGTGAGATGTTCTTCATATTCTTTTTTAAGATTTCAGATGCCTTATTTATATCTTTTTTGACGATATCGCCTGTAGCATAAGCTCGAATTAAGCGTGTGGATGCCCGGCCATCGCCCAATTTTTCCGCTTTTTCATAGTAAAGAAGCGCTTTTTTAATATCTTTGATTTTTTTACCTTTCTCATAAGCAATACCCACTTCATAGAAATTGCCAATATTGTAGAAGGTATTAGCAGATGGTACCAATTCAGATGATTTTTTGAAAAAATCAAACGCAGTTTTATTATCGACTTCAATTCCCTTTCCGACAAAATAAGCGAGCGCTAAATTATAATTGGCTTGAGCTGCCAGCTTTGTATTTCTCCTGTTCATGGAGACAAGTGTATAGAGTTTTAACGCCTCTTTTTGGTTTCGTTTCACACCAATTCCATTCGAGAAGAAGTATGCCATACGCATCTGTGCTTCCTGGCTACCCAATAATGACGCTTTGGTATACCACCGTATAGACAACATTAAATCTTTATTCAAATGTATACCATGCTCAAGCAAATAGGCGACTTTAGCCATAGCATCATAATTGGTTTTTGACGCTTCCCAGAGCTGCTCGACCATTTTTTTGTCATCTCGCTTAATGCCTTTGTACTTTCCCGCATAACAGTCTACCAGCATCATCTGAGCCTCAGTACTTCCCTTATCTGATGCATTTACGAGATAGGGCAATGCCTTTACTGGATCTGTTTTTACACCGATTCCGTTTAATAAAATTTTTCCATATTCAAGTTGGCATTTTTTTATACCCAGTCTTGCTGCTTCTTTAAAGTGTTCTGCGGCCATCGTTTTACGACCACGTTGTTTATAGGCATAGGCAAGATAATAGTGTGCTTTACGCAACTTGTACTCCAAGGCCATATGAAAATATTCGATTGCCTTATTTGGATTTTCTTTTATGACCAAATCGGGAAAATATCCATCATAACACATGCCTAGCCACACGAGTGAGCGGGGATCACCAACGCTCATTTCGCCAGACTCATTTTTACGTTTCATAGATGCTTTAGCAAGCCACTTCAAAGCTTCTTTACCGCTCTTTTCCAAACCGTATTGACCAAGCAGGAAAGCCCGGCCAACATCTACTTGGGCTGCAGGATCATCTTGTTTTGCAAGACGCAATAATGCGTTATAAACATGTGTTTGACCCTCAATATGTTCCTCTGCGGTATTTACTGGATCCTGAGCAGACAGAATCGTCGTTACCAACATGGCATAAATGATATATTTCATTAGCATAAAGTCCTTCGCTTAGATTTGAAGATTGTTAATAATGCTTTAGCTTATGAACTTACTTTAACTCAGGATTGATTCAAGTATATAACTGATAATGATTGATATTGAAAAAAAGATAAATGACTTATTTGTAGCGCATGGTGCAAGTGAGCAAAATGACGATTTATTGCAGGCTGTACTCTCCACTTTAAGTGGTGTGGATGAGCTGAGCAAGGAAATTACCATAGATACATCCCGGCAGGATCGCTGTGGTTTTCCTGAGGTCATATATGGGGCTTCAAAAACAAGTGACCAATTGGTCCAGATTTGCGACTTATTTATCACAAAAGAGATGAATATTTTAATTACCCGTCTATCCCAAGAGAAAGCGTCGGTAATTTGCCAAAAATTTCCAGATATCCAATATGATGAAATTGCCCAAACCGCCATGCAAATATTCAATTCATCTGACTTGTCTGGCACGGTAAAAGTTGTGACCGCTGGTACATCAGACAGCTCAGTGGCAAATGAAGCACTCAATACCCTGCTGTTCCTTGGCTATGATGCAGAACTTATTGGCGATGTCGGAGTTGCAGGTTTACACCGTCTCTTAAGAAAAAAAGAACTCCTGGATACAGCAGATGTGCTCATTGTGGTCGCAGGAATGGAAGGTGCTTTACCGAGTGTCATTGGCGGTCTTGTCGATAAACCTGTCATTGCTGTTCCAACAAGTGTGGGATATGGCGCCTCCAGTCATGGAATCGCCGCATTGCTTGGTATGTTAAGTTCATGTGCCAGTGGATTGACGGTATGCAATATCGACAATGGTTTTGGTGCGGCCTGTGCAGCACACAGAATTTTAAAATTAATCCAGAATTCCTAAGAATATTTATATTTTTGAACTAACTATATATCTTATTAGAAAACGGTTTCAAATGAAGGCAGAATCTAATGTCAGATGATGATGATAATGTAACATATGACGAATATCATGGTGAGGAAGTAAGCATTGATCTGAATTCCCAGGATATTTTAGAAGAATTTTGTAGTCACGGGCTTGTCGGATATAAATATGTTGAAATCCATCAGATTGCCCAGGGTGGAATGGGTAAAATATATAGTACACGTGATATTGGCTTAGACAGACATGTGGTTCTAAAAGTAATTAATCCGGCAGTCATGGGCAATACAGATTTGTTTACCCGCTTTATTGAAGAGGCACGTATTACAGGACAACTGGAACATCCCAATATTGTACCGGTTCATGATATTGGCGTACTAGATAACGACCAGCTTTATTTTTCAATGAAACATATTCGGGGAATGGAATTGCATGACATCATTGAAGGCCTCTATGCTCAAGAAACTGAATTCATTGAAAAATACACCCTTTTTAATCTACTGACAATTTTTCGTAAAGTATGTGATGCGACAGCGTTTGCACATTCAAATGGCGTCATACACAGGGATATAAAACCGGATAATATTCTGGGCGGTGCCTTCGGTGAAGTACTTCTTGTGGACTGGGGTCTCGCCAGGCGGGAAGATCAAGAGGAACTGCCGAGCTATGAAACCGGCTTTTTAGATGCGACTGGATCAGCATCTGTTACAAAAACACGCGATGGAATTGTCAAAGGCACACCGGCATATATGTCGCCCGAACAAGCGTTGGGCGATGTGGAAAATGTCGACCGGAGAAGCGATATTTTTTTACTGGGCGCGACTTTATATGCCTTGGCTACCTTGGAAGCGCCTTACACAATTGAGGATGACGAGGATATCTATGTTATTCTTGAGCGTGCTGAAAAAAGTGAATATAAAAAACCTTCCGTACGGTCTCCTGAACGCCAGATCCCGGATGAACTGGAACGGATTATCCTCAAGGCGATGGCTGCAAAACAAGATGATCGCTACCAAACCGTAGAGGAATTATCTGAAGACATTGATGCACTCATTGAAGGCCGCTCAAATTCGATAACGGTTACGTTTACACCCGGTGAATATTTAATGAAAGAGGGAGACGAAGGGGACAAAGCCTATGCGATTGTCTCCGGCGAGGTTGAAGTCTTCAAAATGAATGAAGATCAGCGCATCAGTTTAATTCGCCTTGGCCCGGGTTCCACTGTAGGGGAAATGGCACTCATCGACAATTCACTTCGTTCGGCATCCGTCGTGGCAATTACGACTACCGAAGCCGTCATTCTCACTGAAGAATTAATGCAACAACATTTGGCAAAATTGCCACCCTGGATGGGCCAGGTTGTCAATTCCCTGGCTGATCGTTTGCGCAGTGCAAATACAGATATTCATCCACTGCTGCGCGGTGTGTGTTTCTATCAGGTCTGTTGCATGCTGCGTTACGTTGCACCATTTTGTGCAGAGATTGATGAACATGAAGATTCGGGGCAGAACTTTATGTGTCTGGATGCGGAACGTACGATTCTTGAAGTTTCCGTACAATTGGCAATTCCCGCAGAAAAAGTCTTGCAAGTAATTTCACGATTACTTGAGGCTGGATTAATTGTACCTGTGGATGAAGAATCATTTATGTTTGCTAATTACAACTTCTTCTGTCGTTTTATAGAATTTATGCGGGATCGAATGAAGCATCCGTCCGGGGTTCATCGTGAACTTAATTCCTTTATCCATAGCGATGGTCTTGGTTTGATTGTATCGTTTCAAAAAGACGAAACGTCCGCGCTGGAAAATGTCGATCTATACGAGCTGGAGATTTCAGAAATCATCGCTGTTGATGACCCAACAGAAAAAGATGTAGAAAATGCCTTCAACGATTATTTGTGGTTTCTTCAGACGGGTACGTTGCGCAATCAAAGTCAAGCTTGAAAAAGCCACCGATATTAGATTGAACAGATCGCCCAGTTTTAGGACCACAAGCTTACGTCCCAGTTGATAATTCACGATAACGGACGAAGGACGGTTTGTCAATTATCGGACTGCTTGTTCTGTGGATTGATTATTGGCTAATTTTTATTTTGGAGTGTTCACTTATATTTTTCTTTGAGTTTAGATATTGTTTCATTTTTTTATTAGCTGCATTATGTATTTTATTTTTATCAATTTCCACCAATTCAGTGTGGTTGTTTTTGAAGTTCCACTTGTACAATTTAAATATTGAAAAAATATTATTATCATAACAATTCGTAAAATAAATTACATTGTGCTTAAGGTCGAAGCTTTTTTCGATACTTTCTGTTCCTTGTTTCTTCAAAAATCTATAGATTTTATTCTGAGGGGTTAGTATTGAGAGGGAGTATTTATGCCCATATTGAATGTAATATTTTTCTTTATTAAATATTGTATACTTAATGACACCCGTATCAGTTAATTTCTCTATTTTCTTATTTTTATTTAAATATTTGAATTTGGGATCTTCATAACCAGCTACTTTATAAGCCATCTTCATATCAATAGGCAAGGCACCTTTATT
>JABSQK010000667.1 GCA_013215875.1 Lentisphaeria bacterium | reverse complement strand
TGAAGATATCAATGATGACGCACCACAGTCCGATGACGACATGGAAACAGAAGAGTATATGGATGTGCAACCCAACAACAGTCCGTTGACTATTTCCGGAATCATGGGTGGTCGCACAGCGGCTGGTCGTGCTGGAGCAGTAAAGAAACATGGCGGTTCTGGTAAAGGACAGCAAGCGGTAAATAAAGCTTTAAAGTGGTTGGCTTCAGTCCAGGAAGAGAATGGTTCCTGGGAAAGCAGACCTGCGCACACAGGAATGGCTTTACTTGTTTTTCTTGCCCATGGTGAAACACCTTTATCTGAAACCTATGGTAAAACTGTTCGCACAGCGATCAAGTGGTTACATGAATATGCCAGTGGTTCAAAGATGATGAAGTCACGCGCTTACTCTCATGGTATTGCGACCTATGCGATTGCCGAAGCCTATGGTATGACTCAGATTCCATTTTTGAAAACCGATATGGAAAAATGTATCCAACGGATTATTGACGGCCAGCAGGAAGGCGGCGGTTTTGATTATAATTATGCCAAGGGTGCACGCTGGGATTTGTCAGTTTGTGGATGGCAGTTTCAGGCATTAAAAGCATCGTTTGTTTCTGGAGCAAGCAATCCTGGTTTGCAGGAAGCGATTTATAAGTCCATTAAGTTCTTGAAGAATACCACGTATAAGGGCTATAAGTTTGGTTATAGTTCAGCTGGTAGTGGTGGTAACATGACCGGTGTTGGCACAGTTGCCTTGCAGTTGCTGGGTGCCAGTAAATCTGAGGAAGCTCAGGGTGGTTGCAGAACTATCGAAGAGGAACGCTTGAACCTTTATCGCAAGGTATTGAAAGCGCCTGATACATTTGCAGGAGTCGCTGCTGGTGCGACCTATGGCTGGTATTATGATACCCAGGCTATGTTTAATACGGGCGGAGGAACCTGGAAAAGATGGCGCAAAATATTTGAACCGGTTTTAATTAAAGCTCAGGATCCTGCAGGATACTGGGAAACCACTGGCGGTCCCGGAATGGGCCCAACGCTTCCAGGACGCATACTTTCCACCTGCTGGACCGTATTGCAACTCGAAGTTTACTATCGCTATCTGCCTACATTTGATATTGGTAAAATGGACAGACATGCCGCAGGCGGCGGCGGTGATATTGAGGACGAAAAAGACGGTGGCGTTGTAATCGAAATCGAATAGTTCATCCAGTAAAAATTTTTGATAAACTCCTGATTTGTAAAAAAAGTCAGGAGTTTTTTTAATTTTAAATTTGCATTCCCTTAAAATATGGTTATTAGTTCTTTACAAGGTCTTAATAAAGACTTTATAATAATAACCCCAAAAAAGGTGAGGGAATAAAAATGAGTTATCAGTACGAAGACGATTATGAGGACGATTTTGATGGTGTAGACCATCAGGATTTTTTAAATGAGGCAGAGGTTGCGGGAATATTGAGTGAGTATCACCGCAAGCAAATGGTCGAAAACATTTCCGGTCCTATCGCATCATTGATTGTTCATTCAGTCATACTTACTTTGATGTTTATCTTAATTGCACCCAGGTCTGAAGAAGAGACTCCGGATTTAGTTGTTGAGATGATATTGGAACAGATAGTCGAACCGCCAGAACTTCCTGAAGTGGTTCCTGAAATACCCGAAGAAACACCAGATGAAGATATGGATGTGATTGAGCTTTCTGACAACCCCAATCCGGAGGTGGGTGAAGAAAGTACACTTGAAGATATCTCTGATGATTCCCCTGAGTCTGAAGACAACATGGAAACAGAAGAGTATTTGGATGTGAAACCCACCAACAGTGTATTGACAATTCCAATGGTGGGTGGTCGTGACAAGGCTGGCCGTGAAGGCGCCTTAAAGAAGCATGGTGGAACTAAAATAGGGCAGAAGAGCGTTGATAGAGGTTTGGGATGGTTGGCCTCAGTTCAGCAGGAGAATGGTTCATGGGAAGACAGACCTGCGCATACTGGAATGGCATTACTTGTTTTCCTTGCTCATGGTGAAACCCCATTATCTATAAAATATGGTGATACTGTTCGTGATGCAATCAAGTGGTTGCATAAGTATGCGAATAGTTCAGATATGAGCCGCTCCCGGGCATACTCTCATGGTATTGCGACCTATGCAATTGCCGAAGCCTACACGATGACACAGATTCCATTTTTGAAAACAGATATGGAAAAGTGCATCCAGCGTATCATTGACGGCCAGCAGGAAGGTGGCGGCTTTGATTATCACTATAAAAAAGGGGCGCGCTGGGATTTGTCAGTT
>JABSQK010000666.1 GCA_013215875.1 Lentisphaeria bacterium | reverse complement strand
TCAGTTTGTAGTTTCCCCAAAACAAAGATGGCATGATGACCTTATCGCCTTCATCCATAAAGAGATAGCCACAGATGCTTAAAGCATGTGTAAGGGCCTGGGTAACCACCGGCTGGCTGACTGTTTTTCCTGCCAGTGAAGGGTTTTTAGCAAAATTCATTTCTTTCCAGATTTCGCGTAATTCTGCCTTGCCCGGGCTCGGTGCATATGGAAATGCGTCTTTTGGAGCCACTTGAAATTGTTCTTCCACTGCAGCCAACCGTAAGGGACTGCCATCGTCTTCGAGTGCAATTCCAATAGTCGCATTGATACGTTTACCTTTTGCCTCAGCGGTCTGACCAAGAATGCCTTTCGCCGGAAAAAATATTTCCTTGCCGCGTTTGGATAGCATCTCAATTAATTGTGGATGCGTTTCAGCAATCGTGCTATTTAATGCTTCCGCTTGTGGATCACTCATTGTTAATCTCCATAGTGTTAAATACTCGTCTTAAACATTGACAATTCAGAGCATTTGCTCTATAATCAAATAGTCATGATGGTGCTTGCCATTATGGTTTAGGTGAGGCTGTTTTCAAGACTTTAGTTATAAATATTCTAATTTGGCATAGTACACATGAGTAATTTAAATCCTGAGCAACAAATTGCTGTAAATACAATTGATGGACCCCTCTTGGTCCTTGCCGGTGCTGGTACCGGAAAAACAACCGTAATCATCGACCGTATCATCAATATGCTACGGAATGACGTAAAAGCGGAAAACATTCTTGCAGTCACATTTACAAATAAAGCATCCCGTGAAATGGCGGATCGTCTGAAAAAAGCGATTCCCGGCCTGAAACCCAATACCATTATGGTATCGACATTCCATTCATTCTGTGCCCGTATTCTCCGGCGCCATATAAAAGATCTTTCCTACAGCCCCAATTTTGGTATCGCCGATGAGGGTGATAAAAACGACGTGATAAAAGAAGTGATGCGCAACCGCCATATGGAAGACGGCGATATGTCAGTATTTGATTTCAATGCATGGATAAGCAATTCCAAAAATCTCATGCGCGAACCTCAGGAATTGTTAAATAGTAAACGCTCAAACGAACAACGAGCCGGGGTGGTATATCAGGATTACCAAAGTCGTTTAAAGGCAATGAACCTGATTGATTTCGACGATCTGCTTATGCTAACAGTGAAACTGTTCACCCGCGATGCCGAACTGCTCAAACGCTACCAGCAACGCTACCTCTACATCATGGTCGACGAATATCAGGATACAAATTTTGTCCAGGCAAAGCTGCTTAATCTGCTTGCTAAGGAACATAACAATCTGTGTGTTGTTGGCGATGACGACCAGTCCATCTATGGCTGGCGCGGTGCAGATGTGAGCAACATACTGGATTTCCCCAAACAATATCCCGGCACAAAAACCGTAAAGCTCGAGCAGAATTATCGCTCAACAAATTCCATTTTGAAATCTGCAAATACTGTAATCGCAAAAAACTCGAAGCGCCATGACAAGGCGCTTTGGTCTCAAAAAGAAGCCGGCGAAAAACTTGCAATGATCACCTGCCCCGATGGCGAATCTGAGGCCAGAGCAGTTTCAGAAATTATCAACAACTTTCATTTTGAAAAGCAACTCGACTATGGCGATATTGCCATACTCTATCGCTCAAACCACCTTTCCAGAGCATTTGAAATCTCGCTCTCACAAGCTCAAATTCCCTACAAAGTGATCGGTACAAAAGAATTTTTTGATCGTCGTGAAATAAAAGATACAGCCGCCTATCTGAAGATTATTGCCAATCCAGCAGATGATTTATCTGTGCTGCGCATCATCAATGTACCACCTCGTGGCATTGGCAATAGCAGCATTGAGAAGGTATTGAACTATTCGCAGCAAAACAATATGAGTATTTTGGCGACGCTGCAAGACAGCACATGTCTCAAAGGACTGCCTGCAAAAGCTGCAGCAAGCATTGAGGCATTTGTTACGACGATGAATCAGGCAATAAAAGATTTTGATCAACCCGGAAAGCTCGGCGATAAGATTTACCGCTATCTGGATGTGTGCGGGTATCTGATGGGTCTTAAACGTATTTACAAAGAACATAAAGATGCTGAAAACCGACTCGATAACATACTCGAGTTAATAAACTCAACTGTCATATATGAGGAAAGACGCCAATCAAGTGACCTGGTAGGATTTCTCGAATACAGCTCTCTCTTAGGTGAAACGGACAC
>JABSQK010000665.1 GCA_013215875.1 Lentisphaeria bacterium | reverse complement strand
TGAGGAAACTGAATCAAATGGCGACCTGACTTATTTGGATGTGACAGATGATAATATCGCCGCTTACCTCAGCACAGTTTGCTCGTTTGATGATGATGTACCTACTGTAACGTGTGCTCCAGAAGATAATCTTGCCGGGTGGTGGAAGCTGGATGAAACGACAGGTAGAGATGTAGCAGATGAACTGGGTACGAGTCCTGGAACTTTGAAACGATCAAGACGGAGTCGAACCGAATTAGATGATATAACAATTGATGGGCCTAAGAACTTGGGTAGTGGGCTTGAATTTGACGGTCGAGTTCGAGTCGAGATTGATCATGTCGCAGCACAAACTGTTACAACTGCAGCAACCTTTAGTTTTTGGTTGAAGCTGGATTCATACAACAACTGCCAGGCCTTCCTGAGTAAAAGAGACAATTGGAATAGAAATAACTCCTGGGGAATAGGGATGAATTTTGGTGCGCCAGGGGCCGAAGACCACCTAGTATTTGAGTACAGCACTAATGGCACGAATAATAATGCCACCAGTTTTGATAAAACATCGATTCCTTTAGATGAATGGACGCACCTTTTATTTGTCTACGACTCAAGCGACACAGATCAGAATGTTCGGATGTTTATCAATGGTGTAGAGGAAGCCGCTTTGACAGAGATCAACCGGAACTCAGCAATCAATTCTGGTACTAGCGATATTTATATCGGCGCAGTAAATAATGGCGGTGCCTGCATCACGACATCGGCGATTGATGACGTACGCATATATAAGCGTGTTTTAACATCGGACGAAGCGACCGACGTATATAGAGATGGCGTCAAGCGAATTCTCAAACCTGTACTTCGCACACTCTATGAATATAACTTTCATGAAGTTTACACCGCTAAGGCGGCGGATTTCAAAGGGAATGGGAAAGACCTCTTGCTGTATATGCATTCCTATACATACACTGGAGATAGCAACGAGTATGTGGGGCTCGATATACTTTTGGCTGATGGCACACTGAAAGCAGACGGCGAGGATGCCATAAACCAAACTCAGGTCTACCATCAGGCATCCGTTTTACCAAGTGCTCAAATACTTATTGGCGATTGGGATGGCGATTCGAAAGTAGACATTGCGACATATTCTCAAGTAGATGCAGATTTTCAAATCGATATATATACCCATACCACTGAGTCCACCAAAACTGCCTATTCAATTTTAACAACGATGCTAGTCGATTCAAATTCAACATTGACAAATACCAGAGTGGGCGATTCAGATTATGTTACTGTTGCGACCGGATACGAAGACGAATCCAGCGAAACGGAATATTACATAAAAGGTTATGATGAGTTTGGTACCCAGCTTTATGAGGCTTATTCTGCAGATGCTTTTATCACGAGTTTCGATATGGATAATGATGGCACAGACGAATGGATTACCAAATACCTTACGAACCTTACATCGATTTACCTGCCTGGTGTAATTGGTGAAGATCCCACGTATATTACAGAAAATCTTCCTGGAGAAAGATTTCGTATAATGGATTAGTCATCCATCGAATTCAGTAAAAATTTCCCGCTTTATTTCCCTTCTCCGCTTTCCTGCTATAGTAGTTTTATACTTAGTAGATCTCGAAACTTCATTATTAGCTTGTTCGGATCTGCCTGGCGTACTATGATATAAAATACAAATGAGAGGACTATTGATGCAGAAACTGAGAGTGGGTATAATCGGCTTTGGATTTATTGGTAAGGTGCATGCCTATGGCTACGATACGATGCGCTATTTTTATTCACCAGTGCCCTGTGAAACAGAGATTGTAAAAGTGTGTACTGGAAATCCCGATACGGCAGAAAGAGCCGCAGAATTTTTATCTGCCCAGGCGTGTACAGACTACAGAGAAATTACTGAAGACCCGGATATCGATATTGTGAATATTTGCACGCCGAATAATTTACATAAAGAAGCACTACTTTCGGCCCTGGCACAGAATAAACATATCTATTGTGATAAACCACTGCTGGCAAACGTCGAGGAAATACAGGAAATTGCTGCTGTCGCCGCGAACTACTCTGGTACCTTGCAGATGACCTTTCAAAATCGCTTCTTCCCGGCGGTAATGCGCGCTAAGCAATTGA
>JABSQK010000664.1 GCA_013215875.1 Lentisphaeria bacterium | reverse complement strand
GATATTATACGTCTGAAGCATACCAGGGTAAGGAACACTGGGATACGATTGATCACATAATTGGTATTTTTCACATCCTGGCATCCGTATTAAACCTATTCGCAATCATTGCTTATATCTTCTATATCGTCCGGGTACGGCCTAATCCCAAACTCTGGAAAGCTTTCTCGATACTTGCTGCATTATTTCATCTAAGTTTTTTTGTATTCATTCTATATTTCTTTCTCTATGAACTCGATAGTGCTTATTCATTTGAGCTTTTACAGCTGTTTTTGAGTATCTATCTACCCTATGCATTTTCATCATTATTTTTATTATTTCGTTTTGCCTGGCGAAGAAACTTTGATGAAACAGACCCCTTTATGATTTCGGTGGCAAATGAATTAAGCGATGCTTTTAAGCTCAGTTGCCAGTATTGGAATTTCACTCTTATCGCACTGGGCCTATGCTCCATCCCTGTCATATTAATTGCGATAGAGTATTACGGCTGAATAATAAACTTAAAAAGCCAGGAGCATGGACAGAAATTCTCTACTGCGATTTGGATTTTTTTCTTTGCCCAATAAAATGTACACTGATGCCAATAGTAAAAAGTGGTATTCCATACCCAAGCCAAATTAGTGCCTCGGAAATATTTTGTGCCAATACCTTATCTTGACCAGGCCCCTGTAATTCTGCAAGGTCTGAAAAACCCATTACCATTTTTATGATGAAGATTCCAACGCAAACGGATGATAAAAGAATTAACCCCAAGCCCATTCTACTTTTAGGGGATTTTATTTTGTCGCCTTCCCCTTTTACAGATTGAGCAAGTGAGGCCAAACACTGACTGCATACGAACTTATCGTCAATTTCCAAAAGTTCCGTATTATCAGTTCCACAAATGCCGCATTTATCAACAATTCCCATATAAAGAACCTATCAAGAGATTGTGAGATTTCAACATTGAGCACTCTCCTGAACTGAAATTATGGTTTTTGTGCTTTCAATTGATGCTTTATTTAGCATAGTAAAGCCAATATGAATATCTTACATAAACTATTGATACTCTTTTTAGGAATTTCAGTGCTCGCCTCTGCGGCTGAATTGACCTTTGATACATGCGATGAACTCATCGCTTTGCTAAAACAGAAGAAACTCTCTAAATATCAAAAGTATGATCTTCTTAAGGACTATTCAAAACGTGTGCAGCAATTATATGGTGAAATCGCCAAAGAAATTCGGCAAGATAAAATCTCGCCTGCGAATCAAAAAAAGTGGGGAGCACTCGTGCAGCACGCATCTATGGCAAAGCTTCGCCTATTAGCCATGGAGCTGGATTTTAAAATGGGCACAAAAGAACGCTACGAACTCTCAAAGCTTATCCAATTATTGATTCACTTTTATCAAAATGAAGAAATTATACTTTCCCTGGCTGGAAAAAATGGGCCTGTTTACGCGAAACTGAATTCTGCATCGCGATTGATTCAAGAAATTAAAAACGCCAAAGAAATGGAAGACAAGATTGGTCTATTAACGGACTATTTCAACGTCATCGAACAAGTGGGCTCCGGGACCCGTGATTTAAAGTTGGTAGAGCGCCATAAGTCACACATAGAAGAATATCACCTTAAACAAATCTCAACAATCCTAAATAAGGCTTTAGATAAGGACACCCCAAATGCCGAAAAGGTTAAACTGCTGGAGATCAAAAAGAAGATCGACAACATTCTTTTTGCAATTAACAAAACACGAACGGAAAACAATCTCATTTTTTTAGGTAAGATTTTAGTTAAGAAATCTCTAATCGAATACAAAGCGACTGAGATGGGCGAGAAACAACACAAAGATGCAAAACAATTTCTTGGGACTGTTCTTAAACGTCTGGGTAGCGATGATTATGCATATTTGGCCAGGCATTTCGTTTTCATACCGCGTCATGAACGTGATGAAAAGGCCTATACGAAGCTTGAGAAAATACTGCCATATTTTAAGGCAGATTTAAAAAAGGCCATTGAGGTTTTGTTCTCTCAGGATAAACACTGGTATCTCTTGTCCAATAAAAGTTTCGTACTGGTCATCGATTTTAAGAATTGGGATAAGAGTATATTCCATGCCTTGTACTTCAGTTGGGAGCCTGACTTAAACGAATGGCGCTGGCACCGCAGCAGCACGATCGTTTCCAGCTTGCAACGACAACTCCGGGGAACACCCTTTGTTCTACCATCACATCTAAAGGGTAAAGAGAAGAAAACAGCGGCAAATGCTCCGGCAAAAGAAATCAAAGACAAGCTGTACAAGGATCTGAATGCTGAACTTATCGATAAATTTCAAAAGGCAAATCCGGGGGTGAAGAACGTAAAAGACTTTTTGATGACCCTGAATAAAAAGAGCCGGGTAATCAGCTTTGAAGGGACAAATATTGTGAATCTCAGCCCGCTGAAGGGGCGCCAGTTTACATCGATCAGTTTATTCCGTACACCCGTTAGTGACATAAGCCCATTGAAGGGTATGCACTTAGTCAGTTTGGATATGCGCCATACAAAGGTATCTGATTTAAGCCCTTTGAAGGGTATGAAATTAACCTGGCTTAATGCCAAAGGGACAAAGGTAAGCACCATTGATGCGCTTAAGGGAATGCCGCTGGTGTACCTGAATTTAAGTAATACGACAGTGAAAAATGCAGATGCGATTAAGGGAATGCCCATAAAGAAATTAGACCTTGCTAACACTGGTATTGATACGATTGCTTTTTTAGAGGGCAGCCCCATAGAAATTTTGTCCCTTGCCCATACAAAGGTGACAAATATAGAAGCGTTAAAGGGCTCTAAGATATATGCTCTAAACCTAAAGGGCACAGACGTTAAGACTGTAAAACATCTGAGTCAATTGAAATTAATCTATTTGGAATTACCAAAAAATGCGGTCGACCTGGATTTCCTGCGGGGACACAGAACCCTAACACATATCAATGGTATAAAATTCCGCAGGTTTTGGAAAGACTATGATGCCAGGAAAAAGTGACACC
Organism: Lentisphaeria bacterium; assembly: GCA_013215875.1. GTDB lineage: Bacteria > Verrucomicrobiota > Lentisphaeria > JABSQK01 > JABSQK01 > JABSQK01. The sequence continues at coordinate 11,586 of JABSQK010000664.1, read as the reverse complement.
TAAGACCTATGACTCATTCTCTTAAAATTTATTTCTACTTAGACCAGAGGAAATGAAATGCGACTAATTATTTATCTAACAGTGCTAGCCTGCATACTAAGCTCGTGCAGTAGTAAGGCCGAGAAAGCTATGGTATTAATTGAGTCTGACTACAAAAAGGTTACAGATGCGATTGCCAACGGGGACCTTTATCTGATATATGAAAAATGTAATGCACTCTTTTCTCGAATCGATCTACTTACATCATTAAAAAGCAAAGAGCATGATGCTGAGGCTATAAAACGTGAAAAAATTGCGGGAGCCAGCAAGGCACTGGACGTGCAATGGTCGCGTATTTTCATTCCGATATTTGATCGTTCAAAGCTTGGTATGAGTGATTTAGTGCTAGAAAAAATCGCCAGCCCTGAGCAAATGAAGAAATGGGAACGCTTCCAAAAAATAAATAAAGAACACATTGCTGAGGCTAACGCAGAAGCGATGCGCACCGATGATGAAAAACGCGATAGAACCCGGCTGGCAAATGCAAAGAAAATATTATTACTTGTCGATGATCCTAATTATATGATTCCTGAAAAAATGATCATTAAAAAAGAAGTGTACAAATATCTCGCCGCGCTATTTGCGCCAATACAGATTGTGATAAAAGAAGAGTCGCTGTTGCAATCCTCATATTATGCCAAAATCCGGATTACGGTTGTAGGAAACGTCGTCATTTATGGAAATGAAACCGCTTCGGCTGGCCAACATCGTTTCGGCGAGAATTTGATTTATGCGATTTCCCCTGATCAAAAATTACATGGGGACTGGATAAAGGGACTTGCTGTATCAGCAACTGAAAAGTCTAAAAAATGGCTCCGAACGCAGGCGAAACCAATCTACAATATACGAGAGATCACCCGATTTAATCTGGTAAATCAAAGTAGCCTACTTGAGAAAATAAATCTCGATTTGAAAAAGCTCGCCGATACTGAGGTCGATGTTGCCAGTATTCAGAAGAAAATGTCAGAACTTAAGGTGAATAATACACGGCCTGTAATCTTTCTAAAGATGCATGAGGACTCGCCAGGTACTTTGATAAAGTCACGGCTTTTTGCTAGTGTTCAAAATGCCCTTCATAACGACTATGAACTTTTGCCTGCAGGAAGCGATACAGATAAAGACATTGCCGGTGAAATGATCATCAGTATCATCGGCTCAAAAGAAACACGATCAAATATTCAACGAAGTAGTGGTTTGTTTATCGAACGATCAAGTGTTATTTATACCAGATTAGAAAGTAAAGTTCAAATAAGAATGTTCGACAAGACAAATGACTTGCAGGGTCATTTCAGATTTGTTGCAAATGAATCTAAGGATTTCCAGCCCACACTGTCAGATACAGAGACTTCAAATTTCTCTTCATATCGAAAACTTGCTATAAAGCTTTGCAACAAAATGTCCGTACGGAAAGAATGGGTGAGTGAGAAACAAAAGAAGATTGATAAGGCTACTTCTCAGGATTGATGAACTTGCTACTGGCCGCTACTCCAATCAGTCCATCTTAAGCGAATCGCCATCCGGCCTGATGACGGATTGATCGTTCAATTTTAACACCCATGAATCACCTTCTGTTTCAAAGTCGAATTCACTGCCATCGGTTTTTCCATCGATCTGTAGTCCAAATAAAAATTCAAAGCTGTCTGCTTTTCGAAACGGCGAAAAGCCACGATAGCGAATCGTCGGACTCTTATCCATCTGGCTGATCTCTTCCATGTAAGTACTAGTACTTAAGACATCATTGCAGCGCCAACCGTTTTCCCGATCGGGTAGAAAGGGAACAATTGTCATGGAAGCACCATTATTCTCAATCACTGAAACCAACCCTTCCGAGCGTATCTCGCCAGCGTAATGAAGCAACCACTCCGCATGGCGCTCGCCTTCGCACTGAACCACATCGCGAATGATTATGGTACCGGGGTGCACAAACAAAAAAGTGCGGATGAATTTTGTTATTAAGCCGGGATATGTTTTCGTGGCTTCGGTGATGATCATGTCCCAGCCATCACCACTTGTCAGGGATTCGATATGTCCCGGGTAATCTTTTCCCCAAGTCTGTCCCTGGCCATCAAACAAAAGGGTGCTGTGTCCGACTGATATCAGGCCATCCCAGTTCCAGCGCAGATCTTCGTTGTCAAAGAAGCCAATGGCATGAGCGTAGGGCCAGTAGCCTTCGTCCCGGACGAGCCACTGTCCGCCAGATTCAATGCAGAAAGTTCCCGCGTCGAGGTGACTGTGCGGCACATCGGATGCACTGCATTTCACGCCAATGAATGTATCGGTTTTATTCCAACCGCTTCGCATGGTGGCCATTCCTGAATAAGGGAACAGTGCAGTTGTTCGCTCGGGTATCTTGTCGGTTTGTTCAGGATTTACTGCGGCGAGATAGAGGTAGGTATCGGTGGGGAACAAACGGGCAATATACATCCAGTCTTCGCGCTCCATGCCCGATGCCAAAGTGGCGATGCCTTCACTATGCATATTCATAAAGTAATCGTGGTTATCGTTAACATTAAAAACACGCCCTGCAGAAGTGGCCAGCATCATAACAAAGTCACCGGTAACTTTCAAGGCAGGATGTTCAAAGAGATCGACTGCTCCGTTCGTTAAGCGCTTCAGGGCTTCTGCTAAACGCAGGCCCATGTTTACGGTCGCCAGCCAATAGCATACCCCTTCCGGCCAATCCCCTTCCGGAGGTACCATATCGAAAATTTCAATCACTCCTTCTACTGCCAGGCCGAGCGCTTCGCGTGATTCGGACCAGTACTCGGCAAACTCGCATATCATCAATCCTGTTTCACCATGACACATAATTTTCCAATTGGATTCATGCTGCTCCTTTGTCCACCATTCCAGCCGCTCACGGGTCGATTCAAGATAGGGTTGAAACAAGTTTTTGCGCAAGCCTTCAGCAAGCGTCTTGTTTTCGTCTTCAGAGTACACATCCGCCAGCAGGCTGTGTGCCCGGGCAATATAAGAGCCCGTGTTCGTCATGGTATGATCCGTATGCTGGATATGACTGGCATGCACAGGATAGAGCCAGGTATCCAATTCGATAAGTGCAGTGATGCGTTTCTTGGCCCATTCAGAATAAGCGGTGTCCTCAAAAAAGAGATAAGCCGCAGCCATGCGCTCGGCCTCCAGGGACTCGCCACAGCTTTCGAATGTGCTTACCGCTTCCGGTGATTTCTCAAGTAGTGCCTGGCATTGTTGTTTCAAGTCCGGCAGCATATCGCCAGAATCAGCAGCACGGGCTCGCAATGAATCAATTCCCTGCGGGTCAATCAACAAATCCCTGCCCTGGCGAAACGAGAGTTCGCAAGTCGCAATGGTCTCTTTGATCTCTTCTATATTAAAATGTGTCATGGCCATAATCTAAGACTGAAACGCTAGTTTTCCAGCTTGATGAAACCGAGTAGCCTCCGGCGGTTCAAGCCAGAGTGCTTGGTGAAGCTAAAGTAGGCGCGCCAGGCCCTTGGTGCGTTAAAAGCTGCTTTCATGCCTCCGGCGGTTCAAGCCCAAAGTGCTTGGTGGGCTGCAAGCTCACAAGCCAGAAATACTTGGAGAACTGCAAGTTCACGAGTATGTAAGCATCTTTAAGCATGTAAGGGGTGTCCGCCTTAAAAATCCCCAAGTTCATATGCTCGCATATGAATGTTTTTATTGGTGGGGAAGCTGTTCTGCCTCCGGCGGCTCAAGGCAGGTGGCCGCCTTAAAGATCCCCAATTTCATTTTCTACATGTACTACAAACCTACATGGTAAACCTGTTTTTCTTGGTGACCGGCATCCTATCGTTTCCTTTGGTATTGGAAGAATTGTTTATTTTTTTCGCTGGTTTATATAATATTTGAGGTACCCATTGAGGCCAGCAATTTTGCCGACATAAACAGCTTTCACTGTATCGCCATCAACCACCATAACTTGTGGTAAAAAACGAACAAAATACTTTTCACGTAATACCCTGTCATCCAGTATGACTTTCTTTTTTGGGAGTCCAGCTTTCTTAATATCCGCTTCAGTTCCATCAACGAGTATACCGATGAATTCAGCATGCTTGCCTTCCATCGAAGCCACTTGTGAAGCAACACTCATTGACTCTTTGTTCCGCGGGTTGTAAAATACCACAAGTGTGAGCTTTGTGGTATCCGGTTTAATTTCTTTTTCTTTGTCAGACGCGGACGTCCCGGTTATTCCACTGGCTTTCTTAATCCTCCAAGGGCAATTGGGGCCAATTTTTGACTCTGCAAACAATGCCGCGGCTTCATAGTTGTATTCAGCAGCTGCAAAACTTAAAACAACGGACCGGGCCTCTGCTATTTGCTCTTGAAGTTCATCAATATCCTCATCTGCATCGAGCGCCTTGTCGAGTTTTTTATCGACTTCTTTGTACGCTTTGTTCGCTGCTCTTTTTCCCTTCCCTGCTTTCTTATTTGCAGATTGAATATTTTTTCTGAGAGTCTTTATCTTCCTAGGCAGTTGTTTCTTAATTGTTGCGTTGCCAGGGTTGCGAATTATGCTGAGCTTGATCTTATGTATGGCATCGAGCGCTTTAGCGACTTTTTTATCCATTGGCATTAGAATGAATGGATTATAGACACCCACTTTGTTATCTTTGCTGTCGAGTTCTTTCTCCTCGGCGAATGCACTGTTAAAAACAAATAGGCATAAAAGTAAAATTCGTACGTCTTTCATAAGGTCATCCTTTTTTTTATTTAGAGATAACCTAACATTCTTGTAGAAAAGGTTCAAGCTCATGTTGACGGCATTTTTCCTTCCCCCAAATTACCAAGTTCTTTTTGTTGATGGACATAATGAAGGATTTATAGCGAAGAGTAGGCTTGAAGAAACCATTGCCAGTCGAGGTTTTAAGTTAAGCGTAGATTAAGTATAATAAATGATGTAAACCAAGGCGGCTATTCACCATCGCCCTTCTTCTTTGGCTCAACGAATAGAAGCCCAATTCCAATCACAATCATTACGGCCATTGCCAACAATTGGCCATTGCTGTAGGCATCTCCGATGTCAAAACCACTCTGGCGCAAATGGCGGACTACAGATATACATGAAAATATAATCAGGAATGCGCCTACTAATTGAAGTGCTGATTTCATAATCCTCTATTGCTATTTATTGCGAGCTTCATCGGTTTTAATTTTTTTCAATAGTCTTACTGTTGACGCGCGTGTTTTCTTAAACCTGGGATCTTTCATATGCTTTTCCAATACTGCTTTTGCTTCACTGTAATATTTCCCATCCCAATAGGCCATTGCGGCTTCTTGGCGATACTGTGAAATGTACATGTTCTTTGCAATTTTTGATTCTTTCAAATAGTGATCGCCTGCTTTTTTATAGTGTTTGAGCTTGTGCAAAAGCCCGGCATATGCAGCATTGCGGGTGGCCTTGTCCGGGGCTTGGGCATACGCTTCTTCGCCCCAAAACAGTGCCTTCTCTGGTTTGCCTGCTGCAAGGTTATAGCTCGCCTGTTTTATGCAGCTGCTATACGAATATGTGAATTTACCATTTGTTTTGTGGGCACTAAGTTTACCCTTGGGCCGAGGCGTATTTTCATATTTTCTCGCATCACTGCCCAGAACTTTTAATTGAAACTTTAATGCCATATCGTGGTTTTTTTGCTCCCGGTATAGGGTGGTCATGGTTCTGTAGATATTATCCAGTCTAAAGCCTTTTGCTTTTTGCCCGTTCTCGTAGGACTTAACAAGCTTTTCGCAGTTGCTCAGAACTGCGGCACGAATCGATTTCATTTTGGGCCTTTTGCTGTAGTCCGACTGTGCCTTTAAATAACGCAGTTTAAGGTAATAAAATTTTGTTTTATTTTTGATCTTTTTTTCCATGGCATTAAATTCGGCCGTTGTCATATTTTTGTTTTTCATTGCGTCTGTAATTGCGTCATAAATTTTATAGTGGCCTGCTTTATTGTTGTTCATGATATATACAACGCGCGATAGTAAGCCCCTCTTTTCATAATGCTTTAACTTTGACAAGCCATCAGTACTGACTAAAATTTCCACTTTGCCATAGTTCCTGCCTACCCCGGGCTTATACCCCTCCCCCATTCTTTCAATTAAATTTCTGTCAATTACCACTTTTGGTTCTGTTCCGGTTTGGGTCTCTTCTATATTTCCAGCATGTTCTGTATATGCACCGGGTAAGGATTCGGTAATTTTTTCATCCTTTGTCAATAGGGCATTTAGTTCCAATCCGCCAATACCGAGTAAGATAAAAACGAGCCCGGCTCTTATGCAATATCTCATCGTCTTTGATTTTTTGGCCGCTTGCAAATCTAAAAGCAGCTGGGAACATGTTTTCGGCCTTTTTTCAGGCTCTTTTGATAATGCTTGTTGCAGGGGACCATTAAAGGGTGATTTAATCTTTGCCACTTTCTGGTTTAAGATCTGGTAACGAATATCCCCTCTCTGAAAAGGCGGATGGGCTGCAAGACACTCGTATATACTCGCGGCAAGGGAGTAAATGTCCTGACTTGCTGTGGGCATTTCCGCATTTACTTGTTCCGGACTCATGTACGGTAAGGTTCCTGAAATGCCGCTATGATTTTCCAGGTCTTTTATATCAAGCGAAATTCCAAAGTCCATCAGTAAGGGCTGGCCCTGCTCCGTGATCATAATATTCGACGGCTTTATATCGCGATGTATCACTCCGCGCTGGTGGGCATAGTCGAGTGCTTCTGCTATCGGTGTAAACAAGTTAATAATTTCATCTTCGGCTAAGGTTTTCTGCTCTGCTAAATAATTTTCCAGTGTATCACCTTTGATATAATCCATTACCAGGAATGAATGGCCACCTGCTTCATCGAATCCGCGCTGGGTAATGATATTGGTATGGGTTAGCTGGCGTGCTGTGGCAGCTTCCTTCTTGAGCTTATCAAGGGCATTTTGGTTCTGGCTTAAATAGGCCGGTAGCATTTTTATGGCGACCTGCATATTATTTAATTTGGAATCTTCTGCAAGGTATACCGCACCCATGCCACCCTGCCCGAGTTTGCGAATCATCATGTAGCGGTCAGCAAGCATATAGTCATCTTGGTCCGACATGGTTTGATCCAGGGAATCGAGATCGACCTCCACGTTTGATGAATCGAAATCATCCATGGTGTTTCCCATTTGATCCAGCGTGTTCTCTCGCTGATCATCCATGGTACTTTCTAATTGATCAAATTCGAACGGGTCCTGGTCTTCAGGTTTCTCACTCATTTGTCTGTATCACGTAACGTAGTCTTTGAAATTTTTCATCTTGCCTGGAACTCTCAATTGTTGCCAGAATTTTTTTTGCTTTTTTGTAATTTTTACTATGCACCAGAGCCCGGGCATAGAAATATTTTCCCCGAATATCTCTTTGCACTTTAGGTTTTTCCAGGTGATTTTTCCAGGCTTTCTCTGCCTTGTCGATTTGATTCAAGCCTGCGTAAGCAGTTGCGAACATAAGCTGCTTGTTCGTTGGGGCCCTCGTTTTTTTGGAAACTAAAGTTTCAAGCGCTCGTTTGTAAAAACCATACTCATTTAAGGAGATTGCTGCGTATCTGTTGCGTTTATTATTCAAAAGAACCATCGCTTCCTGCTTTTTCCCTAACTTTAATAGTGCTGCTGCATATCCTAAATTAGCTGTACTTGAGGTTCCTTTGGCGATGCTAAACCTTGCTTTATAAGCGGCTGCGGCATCCTTGTAAAGGCCCTGGTCCAACATAGCTTTTGCATATCTCTCCCACAAATATCCTTTGTCTGCCATCGTTTTTAACTCGTTGTAAACCGCCTCGCTTTCTTGGCGTTTATTATGTTTCAGTAAATAAATATAAAATAGTATAGAATCCTGCTGTTTTACAGATTTTGAGCTTTTTAAATGATACATCGTTTTGTATGTCTGGTAGGCATTTTCATCTTGGCCAGCCAATTCATAGCTCATTGCCAGCATGAGCATAAATCGTGACACCGGACTGCGCTCTACAAGTTTCTTTGCGTAATCTATACTCTCTTTTATCATCTCCGAAGCCATCGCATATTCGTACAATTTTATATAACTGTAGCTGTCTATCTCCTTCTTTATGAACATGGATTTGTGCATATCGTGGGCTTTTTTTGGCTGCAGTGCACGGCTATACAAGCTTGCCAATACTCGTTTGTGGGCTGCATAGTCGCTTACGCCAATAAGCTTCTCGTAATTCAGGATGGATTTGGCAAGGTCGGTCTTTTCGTAAAACACAGCTTGCAGCAAATATTTATTTGCTGCGCTTGCGAGCTCAGACAGCATTTTTTTGAGTGATCTCTCGCCATGTCTATAGAGTGTAAATAACTGAAGGAATGACCTGGCCGCCAATGCCACGTTTTCATCCCCGCCGTTATTGATAATGAAGAAGCATGTCCCGAATGCATCGACTTCGTTAAATTCCTCCTTGTTCAAGATAAATTTTAAGACCCCGTCTTTTACTAAGCCATTGGCTTTTTTCTTTGCTTGCTCGCTGCCTAATTTATAGCTATCATACAATTGCGTTCTTGGTACCAGTCTTGTTCCCGTGCTGTTGGCAGCTCGTGGCGTTAAGGGCTTTGTATGGTCGCCCCCATCCACTTCTTTAGGCCCGTTGTCTGATTTATTTGTGAACATAAAAAGCAGAAAACATATACTGACAACAACTAGACCGGCGATTGCTATTTTCAAAAGACGTGCTTGTGAGGCCTTACCATCCAGAAGGTCCTGGCAGGATTGCGGGCGATCGACTGCTTTCTTTTTTAAGCCTTTTTGCAGCGATGCGTTGTGTGATGATTTTAATGCCAGCGGAGTTTCATGCAGAATTTTGTTTGAAAGATCGTCTCCCTGAAATGGTTCTGCATTGCTCAAAGTCGTATAGAGGCATGCCGCAAAGGCGTATATGTCCTGTTTGCGATCCGCTTTGTCGCCCATCAATTGTTCCGGACTCATCTATGTCTGGGAGGCTGCTGCAAAGGTCCCCGTCATCGTGGTCATTGTTTTTTTCAACTCACAGGCGATGGCAAAATCGCCCAAAAACCCTTTGCCCGAATTATCGATATATATATTCGATGGATTTATATCGCCATGGGTGATGTCTAAAGAATGTGAATAGTCGACTGCATCGGCAATTTGCGTAAACAGCTTATATGCTTCATCATCACTCAAGGCGCCATTGACGATAAGATACTCTGCCAATGACTGGCCATCGAGGTAGTCGTATACCAAATACGCAAAGTTCTCTGTCTGGTCATAGTCCCTGCAGGGTATGATATTTGAATGTGCAAGCTGCATGGCAATCAACGCTTCCGCTTTTATTGCATCCAGCGCTTTTTGATTCGACACAAGGAAGGCTGGAAGAATTTTTAATGTGACGAGATTATTCTCAAGTTTTTGATCTTCCGCCAGGAAGCTTGGGCCGGTTTCTGAGTTGCGCAGTTTTTGAATTATTTTATAGCGCCCGGCAAATAGGCTATCGTCTGATATGGTTTGTTCTATCGCATCTAAATCAAATGCTAGGTCCTCAGAAAAAGCGCCATCTGTTTGGGCTGCATCAAAATCAAATGCATCATCGGACATTGTATTAAAATCGTCCATCGTTAGTTTCCCACATTTTTTAATACAAGACGAAAGCCCCTGTCTTCTCTATCTTTCTCTTCACTTCCATAGGGTCGCTTTGGATTTGCAATCAGCTCATCTGGAAACCCTTTAAAAGAGCCGCCTCTGGGAAATGCCTTATCCCTGCAGATTTCGCGGGCATTGCCTAACATGTCATATAGGCCCCAGGCATTGGGCAGCTTTTGACCCACTTCTTGTAATTTCATTCCTGAGTTTTTACCATACCAGGCGCAGTCGTCTAATTCATTTGCATACACCCCGCTAATTGTTCCGCCCTGGCAAGCGTATTCCCACGTTTTTTCCTTTGGAAGGCGAAGCAAGCCATCTTGGAGGCCTTCCAGTTCTGTCAATTTTACAATAAAGTTGATACAGTCCTCATAGCTAACGTTGGTTACCGGCAGTTTCGCCCCTTTCACAATGCTCGGGTTATCGCCCATAACGCGTTTCCATTGTTCCTGGGTTGTTTCATATGTCGACATAAAAAAGGATGTCCCTTCAGCTAAGCTTTTGTTCGCCTCATTTTTGCCGGTATATGCGTATGGCGGTCTATAACCACCTGGGATCAAGCGAAACGTGATTCCGCTTTTTGGCAGTACCATGTCTAAAAATAAGTTCTTCATTTGTCTTGTGCGAGTTTCGCCGCCTGTTTTGACAATCGTATGCGAGTATTTATTGATGAGCCTTTTTTGTTTGGCCAGGGCAGTTTTGCTACCAGGCTTTAGTTGGTCTACAGATGCAAAATTATATTTTGACATATCATTTTTTACGCGCTGCATATTACTTTCTATCCTGCCAGCATCGGAAGCCTGTATCTCTGTACGATTCTCAAGTGTTTTTAAAGTTGAATACATATACAAACCATATGCAATAGCCCCTAAAATGATTAAGCCAAGGATTGCTTTGATCACTGAAAGTGCTCGGATCGGTTTCTTCTTTTTCGCAGCACCAGCTGCTTTAATTTTCACATCTAACAGGTCCTGGCATGAACCGGGCCGGTCGACCGGGTCTTTCGACAGGCCAAGAAGAATCTTTTTATTAAACGCACTTGCTAAAGGATCGGGGGCCTTATTTTCAATCTGTAATGGAATATTTCCTTGATGAAATGGCGGTTTGCCGCTGATCACTTCATACATGCTTGCAGCAAAGGAGTATATATCCTGCGCGTTATCTGGTGCCTCTCCCCGTAGCTGTTCAGGGCTCAGATATGGCAAAGTACCTGTTGCCACAGAGCTCTCGGGATTTATTGCCAGGTTTGATATGCCAAAGTCACTGATAAAGGCATGGCCAAGCTCGTCTATCAAAATATTTGACGGTTTAATATCACGATGGATTATTCCTTGAGAATGTGCATAGTCCAAGGCCGACGCCAGCCCGGTGAATATCTTCATGACTGCGGCATCGCCTAATACGCCATTTTGAACAATGTAATTATCCAGGCTAACACCATCGATGTAGTCCATCACCAGAAAGCTTAAGGACTCCGTTTCGACAAAATCCCTTAGGGCAATAATATTGGAATGCGTGAGCTGAAATAACGATTCCGCTTCCATTTTTAATTGAGCAAGTGCGGCCTCATTTTCCAGCATATACCCAGGCAGCATTTTTAGAATCACTTTTATATTGTTTAGTTTGGTATCTTCAGCCAGCAATATTTCAGACATCGATCCACCGCCAAGCGCTTGCAGAACACGGTAACGCCCTTGCAAGAGTTCCGGTTCGCCAATCGTTCGGGCATCGTCTAAAGAGTCGCCGTCATTTGGCGACTTAGGCACACTATCATTATCCGATAATGTATTTTGCGCGTCCAGGTCAAATTCATCCATTGTATCACGGTTCCCATGATTTATTTACTTGTTCGAGAAAGCTTGGTATTTCTCACGCCCAATTGATCATATAATCGCATTTATTTAAGGACTATTATACCATAAAGACTAATG
>JABSQK010000663.1 GCA_013215875.1 Lentisphaeria bacterium | reverse complement strand
TTTTTGTATCTACGAAATAATTATGAGTCCGCGTCTGCATAAAATAATCTATGGATTTCATCCGCATAATTTTGGTCAAACACGGCGATGGGGTGGCTGGCGTCCAGTCGTTTTTATGGAGCATGGTCTTATGGTGGGAATGTGGATGAGTACTGCCTGCCTTGCGGGCTGGCACCTTTTACGTACTGGGCAATTAAGTAAACTCTTGCATAAGCAAGGCCTACTCGTGGTACTCTGTCTATTCGCCGTGACCATCTTATGTAAATCGACAGGTGCTTTACTCTTACTCATTCTTGGACTTTTTACTCTGAGAATTGCTATACAATGGAAGAAAAGATTCCCTCTGGTAATCATTTCCTTGCTACCAGTGTGTTATATAATTTTGCGCATTTCGGGGCTCTGGACAGCTCAGGATAGTTCTGAAATTTTATTGAAATATTTACCTGAAGAGCGAGTCGAATCACTCATATTTCGTTTTGATAATGAAGATATCTTAATGGCGAAAGCTAAACTCCAGCCATACTTTGGCTGGGGCCGTTGGCGACGATCCTTTGTTTATAACGAATCGGGAAAAGCATCAGTCCCTGATGGCATGTGGATTTTGATATTTGGGCAAAACGGCTACATCGGCCTGATCGCTTTGTTTATGGCTCTTCTCTTACCCCAGTTGCTTGCTCTGAGACGATACCCGCCAGCCAGCTGGGAGAAAAACCCCAATGTGAAAGTCGCCATTTCGCTAATTCTCTTACTCGGCTTATTCACGATTGATGGATTGCTTAACAACATGTATAACCCCATGGCGACAGTGATTAGCGGGGGTCTGGCAAGTTTGTGCATCCTGCGCGATAAGCAAACATTTGAAAAGCCGCAAATCAATCAATCAATTTCAAATCTGCAAAAAGAAAATAGTCTGAGGTTGATATGACTACGGCTGAAAAATCTGAACGTCGCCAGGTGGTGCAGGGAACATCCTGGACATTGCTTGGTTACGGCGCATCCCAGTTTTTGCGCTTAGGAAGCAATCTTGTGATGGCGCATTTGTTGTTTCCAGAAGCATTTGGAATTATGGCTCTGGTAAATGTGTTTATGCAAGGTGTACAAATGCTCTCAGATATTGGTGTGGGTCCCAGTATTATCCATAATCCTCGTGGCGAAGATGAACGGTTTCTAAATACTGCATGGACACTGCAGATTATTCGTGGTTGTATCCTTGCAGCGATTACCTTCTTGCTGGCATGGCCTGTTGCTGAATTCTATTCCGCTGGGCAAGCTCAAGCCGTTATTCTTATCTATATTCTTCCGGTAGTTGCTCTCACTATGCTGATTGACGGTTTTACATCTATTTCGGTATTTTTATTAAACCGCCGTATGCAACTTCGTAAAGTTGTCCTACTTGAGCTCTTCCCACAAATAGTTGCCGTAATTGTGATGATCGGTTTTGCACTATTTTGGCCATCTGTCTGGGCACTTGTTGCCGGATGGGTGATACGCAGCATTGTCCGACTCATCTACAGCCACATGCTGATTAAAGGAAGACGTGATCATTTAGCCTGGGATAAAGACGCAGTAAAATCATTAGTCAGTTTTGGCGCCTGGATCCTTGCAAGTACAGCCGTAACATTTTTTGCGATGAATCTGGATCGCTTGGTACTTGGAAAACTCATAACGCTCGCTGAGCTTGGCATTTACAGCATCGCCATGTCCTTTGCTCGCTTGGGAATACACATAACAACACGTCTGGGGAATTCAGTCGTCTTTCCTTTGCTTACAAAACGCCAGCAAAGACCGCAGGAAGCTATGGAGTTTTGTTTAAAAGGACGCCGTCTAATTCTCATGGCCGGGGGCTTGGCCTGCAGCTCTTTTGCAATCCTTGGACCACTCTTTTTTGAGATGCTATACGATCCGCGCTACCATGCCGCAGGTGCTCTCACTCGCTGGCTGGCTATTTATGTATGGGCATGGATACTGGTCGCTACTGTAGACCGTGTGCCACTTGCCATGGGGCAACCAAAAGTTTTATTTATTGCCAATGTACTGGAAACAAGCACGCTTATACTGGCCATTGCAGCATATTTTTACGGCGGACTAGCGGGATTTATACTCGGCATGACCGCGGCTAAAATTGTTGCGTTGCTTTACATCACCACTCAACTGCCCGCTGCAAAAATGCAGTCGCTTATTCAGGGACTTTTATATACCTTGGCCTATGCAGCATTTGCCTGTATATCGCTTTCGACTCTCAACCGTATTGCAGCAGCCGATATTAGTATGCGCTGTCTCATCTCTGCGTCATTTATCCTCTTACTGATTCTTCCAGTAGTTATAATTGCTTTGCCATATATAAGGAGAAAAACAGAATCATGTCTATGAAATTATGGAGAGACTATGCTTTTACAGTGGGGCATCATACCTGCAAAATGGATATCCTTCGAGAAAAAGAGGATTCATTGGTCGCCCGTGCAGAGGGAATATATGGTAAAACTGTTATCTATAAATTTTGGCGCCGAAGCGGCATGCGGGCAACAATTCGAAAATATACCCGGACAAATGCAGCCCGCAAAGAATGGCAGGCACTCCAGCTACTGAACGAAAGGGGAATCTGTAATGTTCCCAGGCCAATTGCATGTTTAGATCTTAAGGCTCCATTAAGCTCGTCTTATACGGAATGCCTGATTGAAGAAGATATGGGAATTTGCCTGGATGCTACAGAGTGCCTGAATGGCCATATTCGCGCAGGAAGAGAGAATGAAGTGGCACATTTTGAAACTGTAATTATTCAAAATACTGTGGCGCTTATCAAATGCGGATTTCTTGATCCGGATCACCGCTTACCCAATTTTATAATTACCCCAAATGATGAAATTTGCCGGCTTGATTTCGAGTTGGCCACACGTGTTTACATCCCTTCACTATTCCCTAAGCTCTATGGTGAAATGATTGGCACATTTATTGGCAGTTACATTTTTGCTGTGCAACCGAATCAGTTCCGGGTCAAACTCTTTACGAAACGGTTGCAAGACGAGTTAGCAGCTTCAGAAAAAGTACTGGCACAAGCGACCATTACGGTAAACAGGATGCTGGCAAAACAGTATAAGGAAATCGGTCTCGATAGCCGATTTAATCCACCATGGGGATCAGAAGAAAAATAGAAAAACTAAATGAAAGGAGAAACAAATGAATAATCAAAACAATCCTAATAAACCGCTGAAAGTACCGCTGATTATTTTTGGCATTCCTTTTCATAACGTTAGTTTTGAAACAACACTCAGCTGGATAAAACAAACCTGCAAACGGCGAAAATCCTGCCTTATGGCAACGGCGAATCTCGACTTTGCCCTCATGGCATCACATGACCCTGAGATGAAGCATATCCTGCTCGAAGCAGACCTTTGTGTTGCAGATGGGATGCCGATTGTATGGGCATCGGGCCTTCTGGGTCCCCGTCTGAAAGAGCGGGTAACAGGCAGCGACCTGGTACCTTTGATTGCTCGAATGGCAAGTAAAGAAGGGTTGCGAGTATTTTTGCTGGGCGGTGCAGAAGGAGTTGCAGAAGCGGCGGCTAAAAAACTCAAAAAAGATAATCCAAAGCTGGAAATATGCGGAATCATTTCGCCAGCAAATATTGATTTTCTAAATATAAATAATGCAGATATTCTGGCGCAACTAAATGCCAGTAAACCCGACATATTACTGGTCGCACTTGGAGCACCCAAACAGGAAAAATGGATTCGAATGAATCTGAAAAGCTGGAATATCCCTCTAGCAATCGGTGTAGGTGCATCATTTGATTTTCTTGCTGGAATTCAAAAACGATCGCCCAAATTTTTAGGAGCTATCGGACTTGAATGGATCTGGCGTCTAGGCACTGCACCAAAACGTTTGGCTAAACGCTATAGTAAAGATCTTTTGTTTCTTGTAAATCATTTGCTTCAATTGTTAACTATTCGCTTAAGCCCAAAACTGCGCTATGTACAAAATTCTAAAAACAAAATAGTTATATCAGAATATAATGGAGTTTCCCTGACACTTCATTCGATACATGATACTACAGAAGCAGAAAAAGAGATGAGTCGCTTAATCAAACTATCCTCTCATAAACATATGGTCATTTATCCCGAAAATGATGGGTGGCTAAATAGTGCTGAGCTAGGCATACTGCTCTATTTGTCTAATAAATGCAGGTATCAAAAGAAACATATGATTCTTATAATACGATCAAAACGAATGGATCGACTCATCCATTTACAAAAGTTGAATACTTATTTCGATTGCGTTACACAATATGATGAAGCAATAGATATTCTCGCTTCAAAACTAAATGATGAAATACGAATCAAAGAACAGGATATATGGAAATTTTAGACTGCTCAATCGCTTTCTCTTCCATTAATCGCTCACACTTTATAAATAATAACGAGCTTAAAGAGTTGATTATGCTAAGTCCGAACTATTGCCAATTGAATGATTTATGACTATATTTAATCTCAGGGAGGTTGCGCTATAATGAACGTAACTAAAGCAAAGGATTATCATGGGAGATGGCTTGATGTAACTGCCTATGACTCTGAACTAAATAGCAACCCACTGGCGATTAGCGATATCGATTGTCTGGAAATATATACGGGGAATGCCAAACAAACAGTCTACTACTTTTCTCATGCCTTTGGCTTTAAGCCAGTGGCTTATCGAGGGCCTGAGACGAATCACCGCGACAATGTAAGTTATGTCTTGAAACTCAACAAAGTATGTCTGATTATCAGCGCAGCATTGTCCCCTTCGGATGAAATTGCAGCAGAAATCCATGAGCATGGATTAACAGTGAAGAACATTGCCTTAGAGGTGCCTGATTGTGAAGGCTTCTACTATGAGGCCATGCGCCGGGGTGCGGACAGTGTGGAAGTGCCGACTATTTTTGAAGACGAACACGGCTATATCAAACGGGCAGGAATTA
>JABSQK010000662.1 GCA_013215875.1 Lentisphaeria bacterium | reverse complement strand
TTTCTATTAATTTGCTCACGGCCCATTTATTGAGCAAATCTTTCAATTTCATTTTGCTGGATGAAATGAACTGAACACTGCCTGTTTTCTTTGAAAATATGTCCTCTAAATCCCTGTCGTTATTATTTATCGCATGTGCTAGTTGAAGTATGTGTCGATCGCTGCGATAACTTATTTTGAGAATACTTATTTTATTTGCCAGAGGATGTATCGCTTCAGTATTTGAATTTCTAGGTAGATTTAGATCCATCTTTTTGGCCAGACGTCGACTATTTTCATCGAAGTGCATTTCAAAATGACTGGGGATAATATCGGATAATACTGCACCGGCATCCACCGATGGCAACTGATCCTTGTCACCCAAAAAGATAATTTTGCAATCATCACGTACCGCGGACAAAAGCTGCACCATAAGCTGTACATCCAACATAGAGACTTCATCGACAATAAGCACGCGTGCTTTCAGGCGGTTATTCTTATTGTGATTAAAGGAGTTAAGAATGGGATTGTAGGCCAATAGCAAATGAATGGTTTTACCCTTTAATTTACTCAGTTCGCTTTCTTTTTCATTGAGTTTAATTGCTTTGAGATTCGAGTGGATTGATTCAGTCATGCGTTGCGCTGCCCGGCCAGTGGGGGCGAGCAGTTCAATATCGTCCACATCGTATCCCGTTTGCACAAGGATTTGCAATAAGGCAGATATGATTGATGTCTTCCCTGTGCCTGGGCCGCCGGATATGACAGAGAAGCGCTGTGCGGCTGCGATAAGCAGTGCTATCTTCTGTTCGTTATTCAGAACGTGCTCCTGTTTATAGATTGTTGCATTAATAATTGCAATTTCAGTGTCAGGTATTTTTCTACTTGACGTTTCTTTTGCTAAATCCTGGAGCATATCTCTCAGTCGGCCGGCACAATGCCAGTATGTATAGAAGAAGAGGTAATTCCCAGACGCAATTTTCTGAATAATAAACGGTTTAAATTCAGTGGGATCGTTTGAGAATAAATCCGGCCATTCATCATGCAGATCCTCTGGCAAAGCTAATTCTTTATCCAGGTATCGCATGGACAGTTCTTTGAGCCTAGTTGCTTCGAGCCGTATGCAAAGGCTGCCATTGTTAAACTCAATAAAGCTCAAACAGAGTAAATCATAGAGATCTGCAATCGACCCATCACGTCCTTCTACAAAGTCGCGAATGCTTAAGAAGTCTACAATCGACAAAAGTTTTTCATCAAGCAATTTGATATACTTTTCCGTTTCAATTCCCTTTGGAAAGATCCATCTGTCGGTTCTCATGTTCAATGGACAAGCTCCAATTTGTAGAGATCTGCTAGCTCACGGCTTATAGTGACGATATCTGCCTCATCTTCCACTTCGTCGAAATAAATTCCACTCAGAGGATTTGCCGGATCGATCCCACGCATGAAAATATAAAATACCCCGCCAAAGTTTTTCAGGCTGAAATTTGTCTGAATACTCGAAAGCCATTTCAATACGGCAATCGTATATATTTTGTGCTGGAGGATATAATTTGAATCTCGCATGCAAATCTCAATGCCCTCTGAATCATAGCTATCGAGTGTATTCGATTTCCAATCCAAAATATAATATGTGTCTTTCACTTTAAAGATTAAATCGATAAAGCCCATAAGGAAGCCTTCTTTTATATGCGTATCAGGAACATCCTCCCCATGGATTGCCGGAAAAATAAATTCCAATTCATGGATCTTTTCCTCTGTGCTGAGATCAGCCAGGCGAAAGCCAGGCATTAATTCTACAGTTAAACTCTTCCAGACGAGTTGGCAGAGTTCTATTTTCCATTTAGTGAGAATTGCTGGACTATCTGCGATTAAGGGAAAGCGCTCAAGCGACTCATTTATTACCCAGCGTATATGTGAGTGGTCAGAAGCATCTTCAAGAGTTTTGATTTGTCCAACAATCTGGAAATCGACATTTTCCAATATATCATGCAGAAGTGAACCCGTGACAGTTCCCTTTGGCAATGCAGTCTCATCGGCTTCTTTCTTGTCATCTATCTCATATTCATCGAACTTCATATTATCATCGCTATAGGTATCAAGCTTATCCACGACAGAGGACATTTCAGATTTACCATGTGCAAAAAAACTAAAGGAGCCAATGCGCCGGGTGCGGTTTGCAAAATTCATCTCTGTCTCGCTAAGTACAAAGCGCTCTAAATCGACTGTCAATTTGCTGTCTTCAGGCGTGTCCTCTTTTTGAAATTTATCTAATTGAGGGCGGTATTTTTCGGTGCTTATATCACGGCCATTTTTATCTATGATGCGCATTTCATTTGCATCATAGTATTCACTGATTTCTTCGATTGCCGGAAAAATGAATGTGGAAATCGACGATACGTAGGCGGATGCCTTTATCGGTTTAAAGTAGGGGATGTAGAGTTTATAAATGGCCCGGGTCAGCGCGACATAGTACAGGCGTCTTTCTTCATTGTTTTTCTCTGAACCATAAGCAATTTGAAACTCAGGATTTTTTGCCAGATCGAAAATAAGATTTTTCTTTTCATCATGGTAGCGCCAGTAGTTATCGCGAATCGCCTGAGTGAATCCGCCGGCTAGAAAAACAACTGGAAATTCCAGGCCCTTACTCGTATGAATAGTCATAATTTGTACCTTGCTGGAATTCGTTTCCTGCTTGAAGATATCGGCATCCTGACTATTGCTCTTCGATTCCTGATAATAGTTTTTAATCAGTTTAATTAGATCGGATATGTGGAGGTTGTGTTGATAGGCTTCAATGCTGAGATCTTGAAGGATTTGCCGATAATTATTTATCTGTTGTTCATGCAAATGGAAATCATCGTAACGATAGAGTATTCCGCTGTCGTAAATAATACTGTCGAACAACGAGGACCAGTCTCGTGCTGCAGCAAAATTATGCCATTTGCGCAGTAACTTAACAAGCGGAAAATCGGCTTTCAATTCGTCGTACGATTCAATGTTTTCTATCGTTACCGAAAAGAAATCACTGAGCATCACCTTGCGAACAGCTTTTAGATTACCCGGTTGCTGAATTGCCGAAAAAAGAAAATAGAGCTGCTTGGCTTCACTTGATTGATAGACCCCGGATTTTTTATAAAAGGCATATGGAATCTCCTGCTTGCTTAAGAATTTCTCTATCATTTCTGCATCCGATGCCTTTCGTATCAGAATGCATATATCATTTGCTTGCAGCGCTCTGGCTTTACCATCATCCTCGATGATTAATTTTGGGGTCTTCAATAGATCGGCAATTTCCCGGGCAGTAAAATGTGCAAACCAGCGCTGGGCCTTTTTCGATGTAAGTTTTCCTTCAAGGTGTACTAAGCTCATCGCGGCTCTGCCTGTCTCATCGTGAAACAAGCGTGATCTCCGTGCAGTCTCTTCGGGTGCTTCGACTGGAACAAAAAGGTCTTTTTCAAACCAGTCTGTTTCGCCGCAGAGGCGGTTCATAGAATTGATTAACGGGGGAATAGACCGCCAATTTATTTTTAGCGAATAGAGCAGGGCATCTTTCGATTCAAGCATATAGCTTTTTGCTTCCCGATATGTTTCGAGATCCGCATTACGAAAACTGTAGATCGCCTGCTTAGGATCGCCAATAATGAAAAGCTTATGCTCATCGCTCGTAAGAAAAATAGTTTTAAATATTTCCCACTGAATCATATCTGTATCCTGAAATTCATCTACCAGGGCAAATTGAAAGCGGCTCTGCAGCTTTTCCTGCAATAACTCGGAACGATGATTATTCTGGCTTAAGGCACGATACAAATGTAAGAGCATATCATCGAAGCTTATCAGATTACGCTCTTCCTTGTATTGGCGTACATCCTCCTGCAACTGTTTGACTGCACTAACAGATAACTGCATCGATATATCATAGGCTTTTATCTTCACGACCAGCTCATTGATCAGCTGGCAGATGGTCTGGAGTTTTTCAATTTGAGCATCATCTGTTGGGCCGAGTGCATCGAGAAGTACATCTATCCCCTGACTCTGAAAATCGTTGTCTTCGTAGGCGCTATACAGAAAGTTCAGGAACTGGCTGATACTCAGGTTTTCATTCCTGTAATGATCCACAGCGATGAGCAATGCAATAAGTATATTTTCTATACGTGACTTTTTGTGAAAGTAGTTCATATCTGGAATTTTATCGTACCAGGTGACCAGTGCAGAGGCGAACATGTTCGATGTATTAATCTTGCCGCATAATTCCGAAATTTGTTTAAAGTAAGTCTCGAGTATTTCCTGAATACTGCTGTCGTCATAATCGTTCATTAATGCCGGTTTTAAGATATCGCCGGCACTGGGACGGTAGGCCTGGGCTATTTCCAGAACAATTTCCTCCCAGCGACTTTTGCCCGAATGCATATCTGGAAAATTTGATACTGCCATCACCGATTTTAAACGCGTCAAATGTTTCGATGGCCAGAGATGGCGCTGCTGCTTTTTAAGGCAGGATTGATAGATGGGTACATCATCCACCAGCTCGAGCTCAAAACCTTCGCCATTTTCAAACGCATATTGCTGGAGCATACGCTGGCAGAACCCGTGAATGGTAAATATTGACGCCTTATCAAAGTTCTCCAGAGCTTCTTCGAGTATAGGGTCATGGTTCTCCTTAAACTTTCGTTCGATGCTTTCCCGGATTCGGGCATGCAATTCACCCGTCGCCTTCTCAGTAAATGTAAGCAAAAGGATTTTCTCTAAAGGAACGCGCTTTTCAGACAGAATTCGAACCACGAGGTTTTCAATACAGAAGGTTTTTCCCGTTCCCGCAGAAGCTTCAATTACAGCATGCCGGTCCAGGTCTATCAGATCAATGGATTTTACAGGGATAGCCTCGTGTGTCATAGTGAAAATAAAGCATTTCAGAAGCAAAGATCAAGCAAATAGACAAGGGATTTAAGCTCAACGGGGTGCTGAGCTTAGTCCCCCTGGCTGTTTTTCTGGAAAATTAAATCGCCTTAAAATAGCAGCAGCGTTTAATTAATTTTATATTCCAAATTGACCACTGCTTTGATTGTCTTATCAATCGATGTTGTTTCATAATAGCCACTGCCGGATGTTTCAGTGGAATTAGGTCCGGTAATCTGAAATATTCCCTGCTGTGCAGAAATGAGTGTACCCACTTTGCCGCCACTGTTATCCGCGAGAAGTGTCGCACGTTTATAGCCATTTGTGGTTGCTTCTGATAAGACATCAAATTTGATTTGCTTGAGATCGGTCACCATGTAATCAGGTGAATTTACCGATATGGTGATATCCTGTTTATTTAAGACCGCGAGCGAACGTGATATAATTTGAATTTTATAGACATCCGTGGATGTAAGTTCGAAATTCTGAGACGCAACGAAATAGTCAATTTCAGTTGTTGTATACCAATTACTATAACCTGTATCGCGCTTTCGCTTAAATACCTTGGTGATCGTTATCATGCTTGTATCGATCTCCTTGGTATCAAATGAATTTTTACTTAGATAACGCAATATAATCTCGGATTGTTTTTTTTGTTGTATGTAAGCATCAGCTTGTTTCGCATGTTTGGAGCTATGCGAAAAAGAGAGTGTGGCAATATCAGATTTTATATCCATAGCTGCATAGCCTTTTACGCGGATATACATTTCTTTTTCTTTTTTCACATTGATAAACAATCGTGAAATAATTGCAGATGAGATGATGAGTGTGATGCCGGCAATCACGGCAATAGGGGTCATGCTTTTGTTCATAGGTGTCCTCCTGTGTTTTTTATTGGTAAGCGCCTCCGTAAATTAAAGTATTTTAAAACTTTTTTTTCGCAAGGGTAATTATTTAAAAATGAATGGAAAGTCCAACGTAGGGCCCATTTAAGTCAACACTACCAACTTTCATCCATCGGTAGCCGGCGCGAATTGATACCTTATCAATGCTATAAAGAACATCTAATTCCCGGTCATATATACTGTTTCCATTAATGCTTGCTGAGGTTAATTTAGAATGCGCACTCCATTCATCTGTAAAATGAAAACTCATGGGGATTGATAGTGATGAGCCTGAATTACGCGAGCTACCTTCGAGTATTAATTGGCCAAAACCAATGCCTATTTCCACATCGGTATCAACCGACATTCTGTAAATGAAATAATACTGATCAATATCTAAGTCATTCGCATATGATTCTTTATAGTTGGTATTTCGGTATTCAAATGCGAATGGACCAAAACCGATTTCCACACGCGTATCAATCGCATGTAAATTGGATTCAACAAATTGGTAATTTGTATCTATTTGAAGGATGGGCAAAATTGTGTCGCCTTCTTCACGGTGAATTATGCTATCTTCAAACATCATATCCCAGCTGTTTACCCCGCCCATAACTAAAACATCAAAAAAGACCTCGCAAAAATCGAAATCAAAATCAAAACCGTCATCATCGTCATGATGACAATGTGAGCCATGATGATGCGGCGTGGAATGGTTGTCATTGCTAGAGGACTTCTTCTTGGATTTCTTGGATTTCTTCTTGGATGATTTGGATTTTTTCTTCGTCGCTTCTTTTTCGAAATCATCCAGTTTACCCGCGTGAATAGAGCCGATTATCCCGCAAAATAGCATGAGTACAATGAGTTGTTTAAATAGTTTGCACATTTCCCTTCACCCTTGTTTTACACAATGTCAATTAAAGCTAATTTACTTTTTCTTTGGTTTATAGATATGTGTACTGGAGCCGTAGATGAGTTCGGCTGCTTCCATAATCGTTTCAGACAGTGTTGGATGCGGATGAATACTGAGTTTTAGATCGCTTGCAAGCGTGGCCATTTCTATGGCGAGTACTGCTTCGCCAATCATTTCGCCGACGCCACAGCCGACTAAGCCGATACCAAGTATAAGGTCTGTTTTTGCATCTACAATGATCTTTGTTAAACCATCGTTGCGCTCCACAGCTGTTGCTCTACCGGAAGCAGCCCAGGGGAATTTGGCAATCTTTACATCGAGCTTTTGTTCTTTTGCTTCAGTTTCTGTAATCCCGGCCCAGGCAATTTCCGGATCAGTAAAAACAACTGCCGGAATTGCTCGCGGTTCAAAAGCAACCTTTTCGCCATGCAATGTCTCGGCTGCGACTAGACCTTCATGTGATGCCTTGTGAGCCAGCATAGGATCGCCGGCAAGATCGCCAATACAATAGATTGCCGGGTCATCAGTGCAGCGCTGTAAATCAACATTGACAAAGCCTTTATCATTTACAACAACAGCCGTATTTTCAAGTCCAAG
>JABSQK010000661.1 GCA_013215875.1 Lentisphaeria bacterium | reverse complement strand
GGTTGAACCAAAGAATGATCCAGTCGCTAAAGTTGAACCAAAGAAAGATCCAGTCGCGAAGGTAGACCCAGTGAAGGTTGATCCAAGCAAGGCCCCTTCGACCTTAGGAACACTTGAAGCAGCATTAAGTGCGCGGGCAGCATATATTATTGCCAAAAAAGAATCTGATGCATTACAAACTAAATATGATGGTCATGTTGCAAAGTCAGCTAAGTATACTGGCTTAATTAAAGCTTCACGTGATGAAGTTAACGCCACAACATTAAAAGTTCGTGAAGCGCGTGATACATTCCAGAAACATATGGCAGAACTTGCAAAAGCAGAGAAAGCAGAAAAAGCAGTATTAGAAGAAGGTGAAGATGTTGTTGTACCAAAAGCAACTGTAATCAGCACCGGACTTCTGTATGATTCTGAAGGAAATATTACACTTCCCAAACGCGATAAAACAAATCCACTTAAACGCGATATTGTCAATGCTATTAGCAAAATGCGCGCTTCAGAAAAAGAAGCGGTATTTATTCATCATACAGCTGATACAGAGACACAAGCAGCGAAATCGACCAAGCCGAAGTTGGCCTACAAACTAGGGGTCACCATAAATGCTGAAACACTCTTTAAAAAAGCTAGGACTGCCTATGGTGCATTGGATGAATATGATGCAATGATGGAAGACCCTAAGCTTAAGAAGCAATTAGAAAAGGCTAAGAAAATAGAAGCAGAAAAAGCACAGGCTGAAAAAGATAGAGCCATGGGTAAGAAGAAGAAGAAACGTAAGAAGTTCTTAGGAATCTTTTAATATTGACACCCGAATCTAATTTAGATAAAGACTTAATGGGCCAGTGCATCGCACTGGCCCTTTCTGCTTTTGGGTCTACGAGTCCAAATCCGCTTGTTGGGGCACTGCTTTATAGCGATGATGAAATCATTGCTAAAGGCTGGCATGCAAAGGCAGGTGAGAAGCATGCAGAAATCGTAGCTATTGAATCATGCAAAAATCCTAAAGGCTCATGCCTGTATGTAACTCTTGAACCATGTTCCAGTCATGGACGTACAGGTCCATGTACAGATGCTATAATAAATGCTGGAATTAAGCGAGTCGTCATGGGTAGCTTGGATCCAAATCCTGAGCATAGTGGCCAAGCCGTGGCGATACTGGAAGCTGCTGGAATTGACGTTAGCCACGGGGTACTGAAAAAGGAATGCCAGGCATTAAATGAGGCCTTTAATTGCTGGATTCGCTACAATCGTCCTTATGTTAAACTTAAAATGGCCATGACACTGGATGGTAAAATTGCCACGAAGGACGGCCAGTCACAATGGATTAGTGGCACAGCCGCTCGTGATGAAGTGCAAAAAATGCGGCAATGGTCGGATGCAATCCTCATTGGTGCAGAAACATTAAAACAGGATGACCCATCGCTTCTTGTACGAAATCCTGAAACTTGGCAAAGACAGCCTTTACGATTGATTGCCAGTCGATCTGGAAATCTAGATAAAAATGCGAAAGTGTTTACGGATGGGAAATCCAAAACAGAGATCATTGATTGTCAGACCAAGGAAGATTGGCAGACTAAACTTAAGGAACTTGGAGAAAATGATATTACTGCACTTCTTATTGAAGGAGGAGGCGAACTTTCTGCAGCATTATTAAATATGGGTTTGGTCGATAAAGTTTGCTTTTTTATAGCACCAAAGATCCTTGGAGGAAAAAACAGTCGAGCGGTCATAGGAGGTGCAGACCCTGGGGCCCTGAGTGATGCATTTGATTTAAAGGAAACTACAGTAAGGCAAATTGGCGAAGACTTTTTGATAGAAGGATACATTACAGATGTTCACAGGGTTGATTGAAAAGAAAGTCCAAGTCGCTGAGATTGAATCTCTGAGCGAAAACAAACGCATGTGTTTGGACGCGCCTGGTTTCGATCTTGCGATTGGCGATTCCCTTGCTGTAAATGGCGTTTGTTTAACTGTCGATTCCATTGAAAATGACCGACCCAATTTTCACATCCTTGAAGAAACTCTTTCAAAAACCAATCTTGGAACTTTAAGTGAGGGCGACTTTGTAAATATCGAACAACCCTTGAAGTTAAATGATCGGCTCGATGGCCATATTGTATCTGGCCATGTGGATTGTGTTTCAGAACTCTTAAAACTTGAATCCCTGGCGAGCGACCACAGACTCACATTCAAACTCGAATCCGAGAATGCGATGCTTGTAATTCCTATGGGAAGCATTGCAGTCAATGGCGTTTCTCTCACCATTGCCGAGCTGAATACTACTAGTTTCACGGTCTGCCTCATTCCACACAGCTGGGAAATCACCAACCTTTCAGAGCTTACAACAGGCTCAAAAGCCAACATCGAATTTGACATGATGGGTAAATACATCCTGCGGAATCAAGAACTCACGGTCTGATGAATTCGCTTACTGAACAGTTCGGGAATATGGATATCTACCTGATCGACCAATTAATGAAAGGGCGCTTTGATAACTGTGAAAAAATTCTCGATATAGGCTGTGGGTCCGGCCGCAACATGTTTTACTTTCTACAAAATGATTTTGATGTCTACGCCATCGACCAGGATCCTCGGGCAATCCAGGCAATCCAGAATCTCGCGACGTCCATCAACGCGGACTACCCGCAAGAGAATTTTCAGCAATCCCAGGCAGATCAATTACCTTTTCCTGATGAAAGTTTCGATTGGGTTATTGCCAATGCCGTATTTCATTTTGCAGACAATACCGCACATTTTGAAGCGATGCTATATTCCGCTTTCTCTGTATTAAATAAAGGCGGCTATCTCCTGGTAAGAACAGCATCGAACATTGGCCTGGAAACTCAGATACAAAAAGATGATTGTCAGGTACTTTTGCCCGATGGCTCGCATCGCTTTATTATCAGTCATGACGATTTTATGCGCTATACTGATGACCTTAAGGCGCGGTTTTTTGAACCTCTGAAAACGACGAATGTAAATAATCTACGATGCATGACGACCTGGTGCATTCAAAAACCGAACTAACAGAGTACTAGCCAATATAAGCTCAATCCAAGCTCAATCCAAGCTCACATATCTTCTCAAAGGGTTTCCATAGAGGCACTTTCAAAACTGCGTTATACGGCTATCTTTAACGCTTTGTTGAATTTGGACTGAGGATTTTAAAATGGCTAATAAAATAGATGTTGATCATATTGCGAAACTTGCACGCTTAACCTTGACTGATGAGGAGCGTGAGCGTTTCCAGCGGGAGATTGGCGCCATTGTATCGTATCTTGATATTTTGCAGGAGATCGACACAGAGGGTGTTGAGCCTACAGCACATGCTAATCCTTTAGGCAATGTGATCCGTGAGGATGTTCCTGGGACTTGCCAGGACATAGAACTGACTTTAAAGAATGCGCCTGAACATGAAGACAATGAAATTGTCGTACCGGCAATCATCAATGATGAGGGCGCATAGTGGCAGATTTAACTTTTGAGCAATTAAGTATTCATGCAGCAGCCGATGCATTGGCAGGTGGGTTGAGTTCGGTGGAGCTCGTCGAAACCCTCAATGCCAGATACGATGAGGTGCACGGCGAATTAAACAGCTTTATCAGCTATGATAAAGAGTCGGCATTGCTTGCAGCAGCCGAAGCGGATGCCCGTAGAAAAGACGGCAAAAGCCTAGGTGCATACGATGGCATACCCATCGCCATAAAAGATAATATCAGTGTAAATGGCCAAGCCAATACTTGTGGCTCTAGAATCTTGCAAGGCTACACATCGACATACGATGCGACTGTCGTTGAAAAACTCAAAGAAGCTGGTTTTATTCCATTGGGTCGCACGAACATGGATGAATTTGCCATGGGCTCATCAACAGAAAACAGTGCCTACGAGGTCGCTCCAAATCCGCATGATACTAATCGTGTGCCTGGGGGATCAAGTGGTGGTTCTGCTGCTGCCGTTGCTTCCGGGCAGGCAATCGTTGCACTTGGTTCAGATACAGGTGGATCCATACGCCAACCCGCAGCATTTTGTGGCAATGTCGGACTTAAGCCCACATACGGCCGGGTTTCTCGCTATGGCTTAACAGCATTTGCATCGTCCCTAGACCAAATCGGCCCAATCAGTAGCAATGTAAAAGATGCAGCAATTATTCTCGAAACGATTTCAGGGCTGGATAAAATGGATAGTACCTCATTGCCCAATGACTGCACGGGTATTGTTGATGGTCTGGAAGCAGATTCGCTCAAGGGCATGAAAGTTGGTTTTCCCAAAGAGTTTCTTGAGATTGAAGGTATTGATGCAGATGTGGTGAGCGCGGTAGAATCAAAACGCGACCAGCTCAAAGCTGCAGGTGCTGAAATTATTGATATCAGTTTTCCAAATCTCGAAGCAGGAGTCGCAGTGTATTATGTGATTGCGACTGCTGAAGCATCGAGCAACCTCTCACGATTTGAAGGCATCCGATACGGCGCACGCCAGGAAGGGAAAGATCTGATCGATATTTATTACAAAACGCGCTCTGCTGGTTTTGGCAATGAAGTAAAACGACGCATCATTCTTGGTACCTATGTTTTGGGTTCTTACAGTGACAAATGTTATCTTACTGCTCAGAAAGTTCGCACATTGATTCGCCAGGATTTTGAAGCTGCATTTAAACAATGCGATATAATTCTAACGCCTGTTAGCCCAACGACGGCATTTAAAATAGGTGAGATTGAAGATCCGCTGCAAATGTATTTGGCTGATATTTTTACCATCCCTGTAAACTTAACAGGTAACTGTGCTGTTTCGATTCCTGCAGGAAAAGATTCAAAAGGATTACCTGTGAATGTTCAGCTTATCGGTGATTATCTGCAAGAAGCCACCTTGCTAAAGACAGCCTTCTGGCTCGAAAAGGAGGGCTGATCATGGAATGGGAAGCAGTTATTGGATTGGAAGTCCATGTGCAAGTACGTACGGAAACAAAGATGTTTTGTTCGTGTCCGAATCTCTTTGCTCAGAAGCCAAATAGCTCCACATGCCCGGTATGTCTGGGTTACCCGGGTGTATTGCCGGTGCCTAACCGGGAGGCGATCAACAAAACGATTCGTGCCGGTTTCATGATCGATGCACAAATTAATCAATTTAGTAAGTTCGACCGCAAGGCCTATTGGTATCCGGACATGCCGAAAAACTATCAGATAACTCAATACGATTTACCATTTTGCGAACACGGACACCTGATGATTGAAGGCAAGGCCTTAACAGGCGATGTGGAAAAGAAACGCATTGGTATTACCCGCATTCATTTGGAAGAGGATGTTGGTAAATCGACGCATCATGGATCACACAGTACGATTGATTATAACCGGGCAGGAAAACCGTTGATGGAAATTGTTTCCGAGCCTGATCTGAGTACGTCCAATGAAGCTTACGTCTATCTCACGGCTTTAAGACAGGCCATGCAATACGCCGACATTTCTGATTGTGATATGGAAAAGGGGCAGATGCGCTGTGATGTAAATATTTCAATGCGTCCGGTGGGACAGCAGGAATTTAATACGAAGGTCGAGATTAAAAACCTCAACAGTTTCAAGGCGGTTCATCATTCCATCGAATATGAATGGGAACGGCAAATTGATATTTATGAAGAGGGCGGTGAGATCATACAGCAAACCCGTGGTTGGAATGACGCCGCTGGCGAAACATACTTGATGCGTGAAAAAGAAGGCGAAGATGATTATCGCTATTTTCCTGAGCCGGATATGATGCCCGTAACAACGACGGATGAAGAGCTGGATACAATCCGTGAATTAGTTCCGGAAACCCCGGCAGCAAGGCGGCAGCGCTACGTAAAAGATTATACAATTCCTGAATACGATGCACAAGTACTCTGCCTGGATAAGGCAATTGCGGATTTTTACGAAGAAACCGTTAAGGCTGGTGCCGATACGAAAAAAGCATCAAACTGGATCATGACCGATGTCCTGCGATTTCTTTCCGACGAGCAGCAAACGATTGATGATTGCCAGCTGACTGCAGAAAACCTGGCCGCATTGCTCGGGTTGATCGATAAAAACGTCATCAGTGGAAATATCGCCAAAAAGGTTTTTGAGGAAATGTTTACATCAGGGAAAGCTCCGGCAGATATTGTTAAAGAGCAGGGCCTGGAACAGGATTCGGATACGGATTCGATTCAGGAATTTATCGATAAGGCAGTTGCGGATAACCCGCAGGCGGTTGAAGATTTCAAGGCCGGCGAAGATAAGGCATTGAACTTTTTGCTGGGGCAGGTTATGAAAAACAGTAAGGGTAAAGCAAACCCGGGCATGGTTCGCCAAAGCCTGATTGACCAATTTCGATCCTAAGGATCTGCCAGAACTAAAAAGATCACAGGTCTTTTATGATTCAATGCACTGCAAATATGGACCTGGTTACTTGACAAAGGACTAAGCACGTCTTCTTTATAAGTTCCCTTTATAGCTTGTAAA
This sequence comes from Lentisphaeria bacterium, assembly GCA_013215875.1. Taxonomy (GTDB): domain Bacteria; phylum Verrucomicrobiota; class Lentisphaeria; order JABSQK01; family JABSQK01; genus JABSQK01. The sequence continues at coordinate 8,486 of JABSQK010000661.1, read as the reverse complement.
ATGCGGGGAAAACCGGATCTGAGAAAATGCAATCGTACGAAATACATGAATAGGAAAAATTATGTCAAAAGCCAAAATTATTTATACCATTACAGATGAAGCGCCAGCATTAGCAACGCAATCATTTCTACCCATTATTAAAATATTTACCACTGCAGCTGGTGTTGAGGTTGAAACCCGCGACATTTCATTAGCTGGTCGTATCATTTCACTATTTCCTGATCGCCTTAAAGAGGATCAACGTATCGATGATCACCTCGCTGAACTTGGTGATTTGGCAAAATCGCCCGATGCAAACATTATCAAATTACCGAATATCAGCGCGTCTGTACCACAATTGCATGCTGTGATAGAAGAGCTTCAGTCTCAGGGTTATGATTTGCCGGACTATCCGGAAGAACCTGGAAATGACGAAGAGGCTGGAATCAAAGCCAAATATGACAAGGTGAAGGGCAGTGCTGTAAATCCTGTTTTACGCGAAGGTAATTCAGATCGCCGCGCACCAATACCAGTGAAACAATTTGCTAAGAAGAACCCGCATCCAATGGGTGCCTGGAGCTCGGAATCTAAATCACATGTATCCAGTATGAGTAGCGGTGACTTTTACGGCAGTGAAAAGGCAGTAACAATTCCTGCAGCGACTGATGTAAAGATCGAACTGCTTGCTGCCGATGGCAGCACAACAGTATTAAAGGAATCCACAGCACTTTTGGCTGGTGAACTGATTGATGCATCGGTGATAAATGTGCAAGCATTGCAGGCATTTCTTGCAAAAGAAATTGATGATGCAAAAGAAAAGGATGTGCTATTTTCTATTCACCTTAAAGCAACGATGATGAAAGTATCCGACCCAATCATTTTTGGTCATGTAGTGTCAGTATTTTACAAAGAGATTTTTGAAAAGTATGCTACGGAGTTTGATGAAATTGCTGTCGATGTAAATAATGGCCTTGGCGATGTCTATGCCAAGATCGATGAACTTCCAGACGCGACCCAGGCAGAAATCGAAGCGGATATTCAAGCGCTGTATGCCTCTCGCCCGGAATTGGCAATGGTCAATTCAGATAAGGGGATTACCAATTTACATGTTCCAAGTGATGTCATTATTGATGCATCCATGCCAGCGGCAATTCGTACCTCCGGTCAGATGTGGGGTCCTGATGGCGAGCTAAAAGATACCAAGTTTGTCATACCGGACAGATGCTACGCTGGTGTTTATCAAGAGACAATTGATTTTTGTATCGCCAATGGTGCATTCGATCCGACCACGATGGGCACAGTTCCAAACGTTGGTTTGATGGCACAAAAAGCACAAGAGTACGGTTCTCATGACAAGACATTTGAAGCGACAAGTGCGGGAACTATTCGCGTTGTTGATAGTGCAGGAACTGTATTGATTGAACAAGCCGTAGAGGCCGGAGATATCTTCCGTATGTGTCAAGTAAAAGATGCGCCAATCCAGGACTGGGTTAAGCTGGCTGTTGGCCGTGCACGCGCCACAGGGTCACCTGCCATTTTCTGGCTCGATAGCAATCGTGCTCATGATGCTCTATTGATCGAAAAAGTAAATGCCTATTTGCCGAATCACGATACTGATGGTTTGGATATCTCAATCATGGCTCCGGTAGAAGCGACGCGTTTTACTCTGGACCGCATCAAGGATGGTAAAGATACGATTTCTGTTACAGGAAATGTTTTGCGAGATTACCTGACGGATCTATTCCCAATATTGGAATTGGGTACGAGTGCAAAAATGCTATCTATCGTTCCATTAATGAATGGCGGTGGTTTATTTGAAACAGGTGCAGGTGGATCGGCACCAAAGCATGTGCAGCAATTCGAAGTGGAAAATCATTTACGCTGGGATTCGCTCGGTGAGTTTCTGGCATTGGCTGTTTCTCTGGAGCATCTGGCTGAAACCTTTGATAATGAAAAAGCACAGCTTCTGGCAGACAGCCTCGATGCGGCAACAACGAAATTCCTCGAAAGCAATAAATCCCCTTCCAGAAAAGTGAATGAGCTGGACAATCGCGGTAGTCATTTTTATCTGGCTCTATATTGGGCAGAAGCGCTCGCGGCCCAGGATAAAGATGCGGATTTGAAAGAACAATTTAGCAAATTTGCCAAAGATCTTTCAGATAGTGAATCTGTTATAATCGAAGAGCTCGTATCTGTTCAAGGCCAGGCAATGGATATTGGCGGTTATTATCACCCCAATAACGATTTGGCAGTTGCTGCAATGCGCCCGAGCGAAACCTTCAATGCCATATTAAATAATTTCTAATATCGCATAATTAGACCCACTTAATAACACCTATGAAATACTTTACTTAAAGAGTCGAGAGACTATAGTATTGAGCTATTAAAATGACTCTAAATAGATAGTTTTTGGAGCATAAAAGGATTAGGTAAATGCCAGAAAATTTAAGTCGATTAGCCGGCCGTCAGGGATTAGATAATAATCTTTTCGAGAAGATGGGTGTCATGGCCCGCGATAGCGGAACGCCATCGAGTGACGATGTCTCGGCTCTCGCACATGAATTTCTTGTTGGCGATGCATCGGCTTACGGCACAATTTCTTTCTACGATTTTCTCAAAGAAGACAATAAGGGCAAATCTGTTTATGTCTGCAGCGGCAGTTGTTGTATGCTCGCTGGTACTCAGGATAATCTCATCGATGAGATTAAAAAGCATGTCCCAGCCGATGAGATTGGGCACATGTGCTGCCTGGGGCGTTGCCATGAAAATGGCGCATTTAATTACAATGGACTGAATTATTCAGCGCAATCAGCGGACCAAATCGAAGCACTATTCAAGGGCGAAAGCTCAACAAGTGATACGTACATTACTACAGCAATTGGCACCCCAGTACTGACTTCTGAATTTCCTGGAATCGATCCATATTACGAACTATTGAGTACTGTTTTTGAAAAAGGCCAGGATTGGGCCCTTGCTGAAATAAAAACCTCAATCATTCGTGGTCGTGGTGGCGCTGGCTTCCCAATGAGCTTCAAACTTGAAGGTTGTCGCAGTTCTGAGGGCGATGAAAAATATATTGTCTGTAATGCAGATGAAGGTGATCCTGGAGCGTATTCCGACCGCTATATAATGGAAGAGCAACCGCACTCCCTCTTATTCGGTATGATCGTCGCTGGATTCATTGTGGGTGCATCTCGCGGAGTGGTTTACATACGTGCTGAATATCCCGAATCGATTACGATTATTACCCAGGCGATTGAAGACCTGCGGGAAAAGAAATTATTGGGCGACGATATTCTTGGCAGTGGATTTAGTTACGACTTCAAGGTGATCGGTGCACAAGGTGCCTATATCTGCGGTGAAGAAACTGCGATGCTTTCCTCCATTGAAGGCCAGCGTCCTGAAGTTCGCGTACGCCCGCCATATCCCACCGTGGAAGGTTTGTTCAGCAAACCAACAGTAGTGAACAATGTGGAAACACTTGCTGGAGTATATTACATTCTAAAAGAGGGCGGGGCGGCATTTGCCAACCTTGGTACTGTAAAATCGACTGGAACGAAGCTGGTTTCTCTCGATGGATTTTTTAAGACTCCCGGTGTTTACGAAGTGGAGATGGGCACGCCTCTTTCACAAGTCGTAAATGAATTGGGCGGTGGATTCAATGCATCAATCAAAGCCTTGCACATTGGTGGACCTCTCGGTGGATTATTCCCCATAGATATGATCGAGAAACTAAACATCGACTTTGAATCATTTAGCGAAAATGGATTACTGCTCGGGCATGCATCGATTGTCTGTATACCCGAAGATTATCCGTTGGTAAAATACCTGCACCATTTATTTGAATTTACCTCACTGGAAAGCTGTGGAAAATGTTACCCATGTAGAATTGGTGCCAAGCGTGGCGAGGAACTTCTGGATAAGGCGATTAATAAAAGCCAAAAAATCGATCGTGAACTGTTCAACGATTTACTGGAAACAATGGAACTCGGTTCACTTTGCGCACTCGGTGGTGGCATACCACTGCCTGTACAAAACGCACTAAAATATTTTGATGACGAACTAAAAGAGTATTTCGAAGGATAAACCATGGCTACTGCATTTATAAATAATGACGAATTTAAAATAGAAGCTGGCGATACAATTTTATCCTTTATTCGCCGGCACTCTTCAGAGGACCGGGTGCCCACACTCTGCGATGCACCAAACTTAAAACCATTCGGTAGCTGCCGTATGTGCAGCGTGGATGTGGCTTTGCAGAAAGACGGTCCGGCAAAAGTTCAAGCATCTTGCCACACGCCAATCATGGATGGCTCTTACATTTACCCCGAATCCACACGCATCGAAAAACTTCGCAAAAATATTATGGAGCTGGTAATCAGCGACCATAAATTAACTTGTTTTTCATGTGAAGTGAATGGCAATTGTGAGCTGCAAACCGTGGCATTTAACATTGGCCAGATTGATGAACGCTATGGTGATTGTGAAAATCATTATGATATGAAAAAAGATTTAAGCCATCCGTATATGACATCTGACTTTTCCAAGTGTATCAACTGTTATCGTTGTGTACGCGCCTGCGATGAAGTGCAAGGGCAATTTGTTTTGAATATGGCAGGACGGGGATTTGATGCACACATCATAAAAGGCGCCGATGTTAATTTTTCAGATTCCGATTGCGTCAGTTGTGGTGCGTGTTCGCAGGCATGTCCAACATCTGCAATATCCGATGTGTTCAAATCCAAATCCGTCTTTAGCGATAAAACCACTCGTACAATTTGCACATATTGCGGTGTCGGTTGCAACCTGGATGTGAGCACTAAAAGTGGCGAAATCTTAAGTATTCAGGCGCCGTTTGATGCCGATGTAAACAAAGGGCATACCTGTTTGAAAGGGCGCTACGCTTTCAAGTTTTACAATCATGAGGACCGCCTGCGTTCACCGATGATTCGCAAAGATGGCGAGCTGGTCAATGTGAGCTGGGATGAAGCCTACGATTACATGACCGATAAATTCAAAAGTATAATCGCCGAACATGGTCCAGATAGCATCGCTGGAATCTCCTCGGCACGCTGTACAAATGAAGAAAATTATTTGATGCAGAAATTTATCCGTGCAGCAATTGGCACAAATAATATTGATTGCTGTGCCCGTGTTTGCCATGCGCCAACCGCGCTTGGTATGCAACGTACATTTGGAACAGGCGCAGCCACGAATTCCATTGAGGACCTTGCGCACACAGACTGCATGCTCATTATTGGCGCCAATCCTACCACTGGCCATCCCGTTACAGGAGCGAAAATTAAACAGCAGGCCTTGAAGGGAAAAACGTTGATCATTATCGATCCCCGCAAAACTGAATTGACCAAATATGCCCAGCATCATCTGCCGGTCAGACCTGGAACCAATGTAGCTGTACTTAATATGATGTTCTATTACATCATCGAAGAAGGTTTAGTTAATGAAGACTTCATCAAGACACGTACAGAAGGTTTCGATGATTTTGCCGATGAAATAAAGAAATTGGATCTTGATGAAACTGAGCGTTTAACCGGTGTCGATCGTGAACTTGTGCGTCAGGCTGCGATTGCGTATGCCACTGCAGGCAATGCCATGTCTTTCCATGGACTTGGTGTAACCGAGCATAGTCAAGGCACATTTACGGTGATGCAGATTGCCGAGTTGGCAATGATCACAGGTAATATCGGTCGTCTTGGCGTTGGTGTAAATCCATTGCGCGGGCAAAATAATGTGCAGGGTGCAGCTGATATGGGCGTGCAACCACATCAAGGTGCAGGTTATATGGATGTAACTGATCCCAAAATTCACTCAATGTACGAGTCATTTTATGATGCAAAAATTTCTACTGCCAACGGCTTAAAAATTCCAGAGATGTTTGAAGCTGCGATTGATGGCAAACTAAAAGCTTTATGGATTATTGGTGAGGACGTTGTTCAAACCGATCCGAATACTCAGCATGTGATTAAGGCCATGAAAAGCACCGATATGCTGATCGTGCAGGAATTATTCATGACTGAAACTGCTATGCGTGCAGATGTTGTTTTGCCGGGCGCGTCATTTTTGGAAAAGAGCGGTACGTTCACCAATGGCGAGCGCCGTGTGCAACGCGTGAACGAAGTCGTTGCACCCATTGAAGGGTCAAAGGTCGACGGACAGATTGTTATCGATATGATGAATCGCATGGGTTATCAGCATGACGATTACGATGCCGAAGCTATACTGGAAGAGATTTCTCAAATCGTCCCATTTTTCAAAGGAATCACCTGGGAAAATCTTGGCGTTAATGGCAAACAGTGGCCAGTCAAAGAAGGTGGAGAGGATACACAAATCCTGCATACCGAAGAATTTAAACTCGGCAAGGGCCGATTCTTCTTCAATGAATTTGCTGAATCCGAAGAGATTATGACGTACGGAAAAGACTATCCGTTTATTTTGACAACGAACCGTACCTTATATCATTATAATTGTGGTGCGATGACTCGGCGTACGGGTAATGTGGAAATTGATACCGAAGATTTACTTTTGATCAATCCTAAAGATGCCGAAGGTAAATTAATTCGTGATGGCGATATGGTATGTGTCTCATCTGCTCGTGGCAAGGTCGATATCAAGGCGCATGTTACCGATGATATTAAGCCCGGGGTATTGAGTACCACCTTCCACTTTCCTGAAATCATGGTGAATAACTTAACCTCAGATATTTCCGATAGCGAAGCCAAATGCCCTGAATTTAAGGTCGTTTCAGTCGACATTCGCAAAGCCAGAAAAATTGATCAACGTGTTAGTGCAGATTAATATTTACATTAAGCCTCACACCTTTCGCAATCGTATGAAAACAACAATGCAGTTATCGAAAATTCTGGCAAAGAATTATGAGTAAAGATGAAAATGATTGGCCGAATTGGCCTTACTTTGACCCAGAGATGCTTGAAGCTGCCAGCGCTGTACTCAAATCAGGTAAAGTAAATTACTGGTCAGGGGATATACATCATCTCGAAGATGGAACAGATGTGCGTGGTGAAAACGGCCTGTTTGAATATGAGTTCGCAAACTATCATTCAAGTAAATATGCGATTGCTTTAGCGAATGGATCACTCGCCCTGGAACTCGCCTTGTTGGCATATGGTATTGGTCCTGGCGATGAAGTCATAACGACATCCCGCACGTTTATTGCATCGGCTTCTTGTGTAGCGATACAGGGTGCACTGCCACGATTTGCAGATATCGACAGGGAAAGCCAAAACCTAAGTGCCGAAACAATTTTCCCTCTTATGAATAAAAAAACGAGAGCGATTATCCCAGTGCATCTGTCAGGCAGGGCATGCGAAATGGATGAGATACTGTCATTAGTTAGAGAAAAAGAAAAAGAATATGGGCATAGAATTTATATCATCGAAGACTGTGCACAGGCTTTGGGCGGTGAATACAAATCCAGAAAACTCGGAACAATGGGTGATGCGGGTTGTTTTTCATTTTGCCAGGATAAGATAATTACCACGGGTGGAGAAGGCGGGATGTTAATTCTAAATGACGAGACTGCTTACAGGAAAGCATGGTCATATAAGGACCATGGCAAAAACTTTGACAGATATAATCTTGAATTAAAACATCCTCTTGCGGCTCCAGAGAGAGAAAATACTGCGAGCTCATATTCGTCAGTAGGATCGAATTGGCGAATGACAGAGATGCAAGCTGCGCTAGGACGGGTCGCTCTGAAAAAACTGGATAATTGGAATCTTAAAAACAGACGCATTAATGCGCTCTATCTTGAAGAGGCGCTCAACAAAATAAACGGCATCAAAGTGTATAGTCCACCCAAACATATTTCGCATGCATATTACAAACAGAATGCAACAATAACTGGAACGCTGAAGGCTGATTGGCCCAGAGAACGACTAATTAATGAGTGTAATGCGAAAGGGCTACCATGCACGTATGGCAGCTTGTGGGGAATCTCAACAGAGGATGCATGGAAAAAGATCAGATTGGAAAATGGTATCGAAGAGGCAATTTTAGCAAATGATATAAAAATAGGGCAATCCAATATTATGTTTCAGGTTCACCCAACATTGACAGTTGAGCACATGCAGGCAACAGCCAGGATTTTAGAAGACGTGATGAGCCAGGCTATCGACTAAATTAAATCACCTTCTTCTCCGTTCATGATCGAGTGGATCTTGAGCTTAATCCAATCCCCAAAAACACCCCAATAGTATCCACATTTATGTGCGTTGGTTCGCTCGCACAAATTTGACTCTTTCGTTTATTTAAGTAACGTTACGTTAATAAATGGTAGAATCACATGTCCGACGATAAATTTAATGTGCATGACCTGTATGAACTTCGGGTTATGGAGCAAGTTGAAGATTCACCAAGGTTGAATAACCGTATGGTTAAGGAGAAGCTTGGGGTTTCTGTGCGCCTTGCCCATGATATATTGGGACGCATGGTTAGCAAGGGCCTATTGCATGTAACAAAGCATCATG